>PBOD01000220.1 GCA_002724215.1 Gemmatimonadota bacterium
TAGCGATGGCCCCGTGGCGCCCCGTACTGGGATGGTCCAGGTTGTCGCCGTCGTAGTAGAGCGTAATACGCACGTCGGCGCGGCGGCTGTGGGCGTCGAGCGTGTGCTGTAGGGCGAGACGGGCCTTTGCGAGGGACGTGCCCGGGGCCTGGAAGAGCTGGCTCGACTTGATGAGATTGTAGCCGTCGACCAACAGATGTTCGCGTCGGGCGGCCACTTATTCGCTCAGCAGGATGCCCCGGGCGTTGAGGCGGTAGGAAGCGACGCTGCTCTTGGCGAAATCCGCGTGCTTGCGCAGCTTGTTAAGTTCTGCGCGCAACGCGTCGGCCCGGCCCTCTTTGGCGATGAGCAGGGCGAAGCCTCCGCCACCGGCGCCGGTGATCAGGCCGCCCTCGGTCAGGTCGCTGATCCCGGGATCTTCGAAGAGAAATTGCAGGACGTCGTTAGTGGCCTCGGGGTCGAGGATGCAGCGCAGCTGCCAGTAGCGGTCGAAGAGCTTGCCGAGCGCGGCGTAGTCGCCGGCGCCGAGCGCCGCGACCATCTCGTCGTGGATGGTCAGCGATTCGCGGACCGACGCGTAGCGCTCACGGTCGCGCGAAAGGTAGGCATCGAGCACGACGTTGAGGCCGCGGGTGGCCGCGCGCGACATGCCGGTGTCGAAGAGGATGATGCGCGCGGTGAACTGGTCCTCGTCGACGTCGGTGAGAAAGGTGCGTTCGGGGGTGGGTAGACCTGCGGTCGGCGGCGCATAGAAGTCCTTAATCGCCGACGGGCCGCCGCTGGCGCCGCGCGCGTCTTGCCAGCCACTGTTGAGGCCCAGGCTCTGTTCGAGCAGCAGGCTGTGGTCGTAGAGACTCGGGTATTCGGATTCGGNNNTGGCGAAGGGGTGGCTACAGAGGCGGTAGAGCATTTTGAGAATCGCGGCGGAGAGGATNCTGCTGGTNCCTANGCCGGANCCCTGCAGGACCTTGCTGCTGGTCGTCAGTTCCAGACCGCCGCCGCCGGTGAAGGCGGCGATGTCGGCGATGATATCCNGCGAATTNGCGCCTATAATCCCCGTATGCACCAGGCCCTGTTTCACCAGCCGCAGCGCTTCGTCGCCGCTGCGGCGATAGGCGAAGAACAGCTCACTCATGGTTTTGGCATCGCCGCGCTTGCTGGCCTCGAAATCGGCTTTGAAATCCATCGACAGCGAGCGCAGGATCAGTTTGGGCTCGTCNAGCCGCCGNGCGGTGACACTCAGCGGCGGGGCCGCGNCCTTTTCGCCCTCGCGCTGCAGGTCGATGGCGATATTGAGGGTTTTGCCNCCCTGTTCCTTGCTGCGCAGGTGGTTGTCGGAAGCGTTGGCACTGGAGATGCCCAGGCGCAGTGGCGCNTCGATACCGAAGGTNTGGTCGTAGTCGGCTGCGNCCATTTGCGGCGCGTCGCTGCGGCCGTCGCCGAGCGCNGTTAGGCAGCGGCGCAGGTCGATGCGCTGGAGTTGGTTGATCCGGGTCTCGTAGGCGGTGGCGAGCTCGTCGACGGCCTTCTCTTCCTTGAGCCTAGCGATGCGCTCGCCGTCGATGCAGCAGGCGGGGGGCGAGCGCCGCCGCCAGGCTTTGGGNTCGGCNGCGAGGGTGCGGTAAATATCGGCCATCAGCCGCGCGGTGCGCATGCCGCGCAGACAGCGGGCGGAGTCGTCGCGCTTTTCGAGATAGGCGTTGAGCTGCTTGAGCGTTTGGTAGAGCACCTTGGGGGATTCGAGGGGCAACAGTCGCAGCAATTCGCGGTGGTCGAGGTCGGCGCGCGCGTCGATAAGATCGACGGCCAGGCGCGGGAATTCCCTTTCGACCGCGTCGGCGAAAAGCTCGGTCCATTCCGCGGGTTGGACGGCGGCGCAGAGGTGGTCTACGGCGGCCGGTATTTCGAGCCGCTCGAGCAAGGCCTGGTTGAAGAGCAGGTGCCGGAGGAAGAGGCGCTTTTGGTCGCGCTTGGCTTTGCCGGCTCGCGCCGCGTCGAGGATGCTGTCGATGAGCGCCTGGACTTCGCNNAAATNGGCGGCCTGCTCAAGGCGTTTGAGGAATTCTTCCATTGCGTTATTGGNGGGCGGTTAGCGGCGGTCAGGCGGTTTGTTGCAGGAAGGCCATCGAGGCGCTCTTGATCTTGGGGGAGGTCAGGTAGCAGAGTTTGAAGAAGGTTTTGACGTCGATGAGCTCCCACAGNCACTCGGAGATTTCGAGACGGCTGAGCACATCGACCAGATCCTCGAAGACATCTTGGCCGATGACCTCATCGACGGCTTCGTGTACACTAGAGTCNGACTTGTTCTGGAGCGCCTCCTCGATACGCGCGAAGATCTGCGGGAAGGGGTGTTGGTCGTCCTTGGCCGGATAGGGGAAGAGGCAGTTGGCCGCCAGGTCGGCTAGGGCGACGAGTTTGAGGATCGGCGGTGAATCCTCGTGGATGTTGTGGTGGTTGCCGACGACCTGTTCGACGCCGGGGTCGAGTTCCCATTTTTCGGCCAGGCGCGAGCCGATAACCTGGTGGTCGATGTCCTTCATCAGGAAGCGCTCGACCTCGATCAGGGGCTGGGCCCAGAGCCGGCCCTCGGCTTTGGCTTCTTCGGCCTCGGCGTNGATCAGGGTCGTGACCAGTTTGAGCGAATCTTCTAGGCACATGATCATGGTTACTTTGCCGACGTCATGGAGTAGCCCGGCGGTAAAGGTGTCGTNCTTGTCGCCGAGGTCGAAGGCCTCCCACAAGCGGATTTCCTGGATGATCTTGACCTCTTCTNCNTCAAACTGATAGCGCTCGANTTCGGTCTTCTGCTGCGAGGTCTGGACCGCCGGGTCGGCCGGCAGCGAGAATAGCNTGGTGTAGAAGGCGGTGGCCAGCGAGTGGCGCCAGAACTGGTCGATGGTGTTTTCGGCGGTTTTCTGGAAGATCTGGCGGATCTGGCAAGCGGTGACGATCTCGCGAATGGTCTTAGCGCTGGCCAGGGTTACGGCCTTGTCGATNTCCTCGACCCGCGAGCGGAGCCCGTAGCGGGCGGAATTGAGGATACGCAGGATCACGGTCTTGGTCGGCACGTCGGGCTCAATGGCNNCGGCCCACTTTTTGGGCGGGTCCATGTCGTCGAGCTCGGCGACCTTGCGCTGGGTCGCGGGCAGCGAGGGGAATTTGTCGACCGCGTCGAGGCGCTGGTCGACCATCTGTGCCCGCTCCTCCGACGACGTCGACTCGAGGTCGCCGCTGATCTCGACGCCGGAGAGCACGTAGTCCTNGACNATGGGCTCGAAAAAGGCTGCGTCGGCCTTCTGGGCCGCGGTTATGACGACGCCGAGCTGTTCGAGATTCTTGTGGTTTTGCTGGATATTGGTCGGAGTGGTCCCCAGGGGGTTGATATGGGGGTCGACGACGATGACGATAAAAGCCTTTTTGGAGAGCATCCGCGCCAANGTGTTCGCATTGCCCTCCAGGCCCGGACCGATCAGGATCATCTTGACCGAGTTAAGGTGTTTGCGCAGGGCCANGGCCACGTCGGAACTCTCGTTGCAGACCGCGTACTGGATGCGGTCTNCCGCGTTGAGCAGGTTGTTCTCGGTGCGGAGTTGCTGTAGCAGGGCTACCAGATGGGGCTTGGGCTGGATTTTGTCGCCGATGACAATGAGNGGATTGCCGACGTNTGAGCCTGTGTCCTCGCTCAACTGAGCTTCTCCAGAATGGGAAAATCCCGGATCGCNGCGCCGGGAAAATTTGTCGGTNAAATAACAAANTATGNCTGCGCCGCGAATAAATCAAATGCGTGNGCACATTAANTATNGATAAAAAGCAGGGCCCTGCAAAGCAGGCCCCTGCATGGTGCAGGAAAGTAGATAAAAGCCTCAGGCCATGGCGGCNACCAGCTCTTCCATCTGCTGGTGATCGGGCCCGTCGGCNGTCTCTTTGAAAGCCTTCATCTCGCCGTATTCGTGTANTTTATTGCGCAGTGTGCGGGTGCTGATACCCAGCATGCCGGCGGCCTCGGTGCGGTTGCCTTGGCAGGATTCGAGGGTTTTCATTATTAGCCGACGCTCCATCTCGTGGACAGTCATACCGACGTGGATTCCGCCGTCGTCGCGGCCCTGCGGGCCGGAGGTCAACCGCTGCGGGTAATCGTCGGGCGCCAGCGCCTCGCCGCGGGCGACGACTACTGCGCGCTCGGTGTAGTTTTCGAGCTCGCGTATATTGCCCGGCCAGTCGTAGGCCAACAGCGCGTCGAGGGTCTCGTCTGCGACGCCAGTGATGCGCTTGCCGTTTTCCTCGTTGTACTTGGCGACAAAATTTTGCACCAGAGCCGGAATGTCTTCCTTGCGTTCGCGCAGCGGCGGCAGGCCCATCTCGATGACGTTGAGACGGTAGTAGAGGTCCTCGCGGAANTTGCCGGCCTCGACTTCCTTCTGCAGGTCGCGGTTGGTGGTGGCGACGATGCGCACATCGACCTTGATAGTCTGGGTCGAGCCGATGCGTTCGAACTCGCGCTCCTGCAAGACGCGCAAGAGCTTGGCCTGCAGAGCGGGGTCNATTTCGCTGATCTCGTCGAGCAACAGGGTGCCGCCATCGGCCATCTCGAAGCGGCCGCGGGTCTGCTTGATGGCGCCGGTAAAGGCCCCCTTCTCGTGGCCGAAGAGTTCGGATTCCATCAGGTCCTTGGGCAGGGCGGCGCAGTTGAGGCGGATAAAGGGGGCGCTGCGGCGCGAGCTGTTGTAGTGCAGGGCGCGAGCGACCAGTTCCTTGCCGGTGCCGGACTCGCCGGTGACCANCACGGTGGCGCGACTGTCGGCGACGGTGTCGATCAAGTCGAAGACCTGTTCCATATTGTGCGCCTTGCCAATCATATTGTTGAAGCTGTACTTGTCCTGCAACTCGGAGCGCAGGCGCTTGTTTTCGCGTTGCGAATCCTGGTATTTGAGGGCGCGCTCGACGACCAGTTCGATCTCGGTGGGATCGGCCGAACCCTTCTGGATATAGTCGTAGGCTCCTTTGCGCATCGCCTCGACGGCGTTGTCGACCGAGCCGAAGGCGGTCATCATGATGACGTGGATATCCGGGTACTTGCCCTTGGCCGCTGCCAACANCTCGATGCCGTCCATCTCGGGCATCTTGATGTCGGAGAGGATCAGGTCGAAGTCGGCTTCGTCGAGCCGGACCAGTGCGTCCTTGCCATTGGCGGAGGTATCGACCTGGTAGCCTTTGCGGCGGAGGATTTCCTCGGTGGACTCGCGGACGTAGGAATCGTCGTCGACGACTAAGATGTGTTTGCTAGTAGCCATGAGTGCTATCCCTCGTTGGGTTATTNGGGTAGTGAAATCGAAAATTGGGTGCCGCGCCCNGGCTCGCTATCCACGCGGATCTGGCCGTTGTGGGCGTCGATGATCTTCTTGGAGGTGACCAGNCCGAGGCCGGTGCCGTCCTCCTTGGTGGTGAAAAAGGGCGTGAAGAGTTTTTCGCGCACCTCGTCATCCATGCCGACGCCGGTGTCGCCGACGATCAACACGCCGGNGTNGCCCTCGGCGCGCAAGCCGACCTCGATCGCGCCGCCCTCGGGCATGGCCTGCATGGCGTTCTGCAGGAGGTTCAGGATGACCTGCTGCAACTGCTCGGGATCGACGCGGCAGATCAACTCGTCGGCGGGGAAGTCGCGCTCGATGCGGATATCCTCGCGNGAGCGCTCGATGTCGATGGCGAAGAAGGCGGTGGTCTCCTCGACGAGTTCGGCGAGGTTGACCGGATGGACGTTGAGGCTCAGGGGACGGGTGTAGTTGAGGAGGCTGACGACGATGCGGTTGAGCCGTCCGACGCCCTCGGTGATTTTGTNCACCAGGCGCCGGTTGGGGTCGTCGGCGGCGAGATCGCGCTCGAGCATGCCGGCATAACCGGCGATACCGCCCAGGGGATTGCGGATTTCGTGGGCCACGGTGGCGGCCATTTCGCCCAGGGCGGCCAGGGTCTGCACGCGCTGGACCTCGGCCTCGAGGCGCTTGACCTCGGTCAGGTCGTTGAAGACTTCCAGGGCGCCCAGTACGGTGCCGGCCTCGTCGCGGACCAGCGAAGTGCTGAAGCCGAGGGGAATGGCGCGGTCGTCGGCCCGCTGCAACTCTTTTTCCTGGCTAGCCAGGCGCTCGCCGGTGTCGAGGGTATGCAGTACGCTCAGTTTGCGACCGGCGGACAAGCCGATGATGTTGGCGTAGGGCTTGCCGAGGACCTTTTCCTGCTCGAAGCCGGTGATCTCCTCGGCCTCCTGGTTGAAAAAGGTGATTTTGCCGTCGAGATCGACGACCAGTACGCCGCCGCTGAGGCTCTCTAAAATGTTGTTGAGATAATTGGAGACCCGGTCCTTCTCCTCGAGGCTCTGCTGCAGGTGGACATTGGTCTCCTCCAGCTTGAGGGTGAGGGACTCGAATTTACTCGCCAGTTCCTCGTAGGCTTCGCGATAGCGCCGCGTCGTCTCCTGGAAGAGGATATAGGAGTCGGTGAAGTCCTCGAGTTGGGCATCGGTCTTGCCGAGTTGGAGTGGGGTCGTGGGCGAATTCATGGCNGTGGCCTCAGCGCCGATTTTTTCCGGCTTTTATAGCGATAGGAATGGGGCGTATTGAGGCGGATGCCTTTGGCGCCGAGCAGGGCGTGGTTTTGCTCTTCCAAATCGAGCAAAAGGCGCATCTGCGCGAGCAGTTGTTCGCGCTCGGCGGGATTGACCCGCTCGCCGCGACGGGCGAGATCGCGAATGCCCTGGCGCAGGTGGCCGATCTGGGCGGCCGATTCCTCGAGCAGGGGCTGTAGCTGCAGGCCAGCGTCGCCGGCCTGCAGNCGGCGNCCCAGATCCNGAGCCAGTTCGATGCAGTGAGCACAGGCCTGGTGTAGCGGGTGCCAGAGGGNATGGGTGTCGCTCGTTTTTTCCACTGATTGCATTGCTCGTATCATCGGCTCGTGAGTGTCTGGCCCATACGCAGCAAAATGAGTGCCTTGCGGGAATTTTACTCCCGTGGGAGGCAAAAAAAGGAAAAAAACAACCCCCAAACCGCCCGATTACAGAGAGATCGTCCGATTTAGGGCCGTAGGTCCCCCTCGCGACATGCGGTTCCGGCCGGGCTTGGCCGATGGCAAACGGAAATAATTTCCAGCCTCAATGGGAAATAATTTCTCCAAGATAGCCCAGCGTGGCAATAGAGGGCAAGCGGGGAGACGGCGGTGTAGGCAGGCGCGTTAACGGTTGAGCGGGCGCGAATAGGCCGAGGGGCGCCGGCGCTCGGAGGCCCAGCGGATGCGCGGTGGGGTGGTGGTGGGANGGAGCGGCTTTTCTGCGACATAATCGGGTTGGGCATCNAGCAGNGCGGCGTCGCTGGCCGCCGCCTTGTGGCACTGGCGCGCCGCGTGCAGNCCGCTAAGGCCCCAAATGGCGCTGGTGATGCCGAGAATNGCGACACCGGCGCTCAAACCGGTGATATAGTGGNAAAAGCTGCTGTCACTCAGTTGCAAGCTNATGGTGAATAANCCGCCCAGAAACAGAGCCAACGCCAGGCCGGCGCTGCGATAGGCCTGCCAGAAGCGCTTGTTTTGCGTCTGTAGTTGATCTTCGGAGCGCACGGCGAGGTCGAGAGACTCGTCGAGGCGTTTGCGCTGTAGCAGAGGGCCGATTTGCCTAGCCGAACGCTGATAGCCTTCGGCCACGCCCAGTAGACCCGCAATGGCCAGCACTACCCCCGCGATCAGGCCGGCGACGCTATGCAGGATATAGCGCAGCGAGGCGAGGTGATCGGGATGGGTGCCGAGGCTGAGCGCGAGTTGTGAGGCACCTACCAAGAGGGCGCCCAGGGCAAAGAGCACGATAAAACGCGACAAGGCGGACTCCGAACGCTAAGCGGGGAATACAGGGATATCTCGATCGCTTATTCGGCAAGATCCATGCCATATTTGAGCTCGCCGGCGGCAATGGGGAAAGAAAGGTGGTTTTGCGGGGGAGGGAGGGGGCATATATAGGCGGGATTGTAATCGCAGTATGGATTATAAGAATTATTAAAATCAACGAGATAGGTGTTATCTGGATTTCTCGTCAGCCGCGCATAACGGCCCCCGCCGTAGGTCGTCTGACCATTGGTTGCATCCTTGAAAAAGATCTCGGCAATGCCGGTCTCGGGACTGCGGTAGACCTCGAGCCAGAAGTCTTTTCCGTTCCAGGCGGAAACAAAGCGTCCATAGCGTTCGAGCGGTGTATAGGTGCCGTCGGTGTTGGGGACGTCGATCTGGCGCTGGCGGCCGTAGATGTGGAATTCGCCCCGCAGGCGATAGTCGAGGTCGATGGGATAGTAGGCCAAACCCGCGAATTGAGCCCGATCTGCGGGGAGCAGGGGCGAGTTGTCAGGGTCTTTGAGCAGACTGTCCTTGGCGGCGCGTATGGCCTCAATTTCGGTGTGCAGCGGATTGCCGGCGGCGGGTAGCGCTGCCAGCAAAAGCAAGCAAGCTATGGCGTAGGGCATGAGGCTCCGGCAGGTTATGGTGAAAATTTTAAAGTAGGGGGTTACTTAAAGGGCGTCCAATGTCTAATTTTATTGACTCAGTGTAAATGCTTATATAAATAAAACTTTAGAGATATGAAAATTTCGATCTATTGCCTGGTGCTGCTCGCTTTGAGTGCCGGGATCGGCTCTGGCCAGGCCACGGGCCGGCTCGTCGGCAGCGTCACCGATGGCGAATCCGGCGAGGGTTTGCCCGGTGTCAACCTGATCCTCGAGGACACCGGTTGGGGCACCAGCACCGATCTAGAAGGGCGTTTTGAACTGCAGGGCATCGCTCCGGGCACGTATGTGCTGCGCGCTAGCATCATCGGCTACGAGGCCTACAAGCGCAAGGTGAAGGTCCGCGCCGAGCGCGAGACCCGCCTCGATTTTCATCTGCATCCCAGCCCGATCCATCTCGGCGAAGTGCTGGTGCAATCCGAGCGCGCCTACTCGGCGGCTTCGTCGCGCTCGGTGCGCGCCTTCGATCTGGAGATCCGGCCCAGCCGCACTGCGCACCAGATGCTGCAGATGGCGCCGGGGCTGGTCATCGCCCAGCACGCTGGCGGCGGCAAGGCCGAGCAGATCTTCCTGCGTGGCTTCGACGCTGACCACGGCACCGACGTGGCCATCGACATCGACGGAATGCCGGTCAATATGGTCTCGCACGGGCATGGCCAGGGCTACGCCGATCTTCATTTTATGATCGCCGATGTGATCGAGCGCGTCGACGTGGCCAAGGGGCCGTACTTTCCCGAATACGGCAATTTCGCCACGGCCGGCGCGGTCAGTTTCCACACCCGCGACCACCTGCCGCGCAACGAGATTCGCCTGGCCGGCGGCAGTTTCAACAGTGCCGACTACACCATGCTCTATCAGCTGCCGATGGCCGATCCTGGCCAGACCGCCTATTTCGCCGGCAATTACTACCACAGCGACGGTCCCTTCGACAGCCCGCAGGATTTTCAGCGCTTCAATGTGTTTTCAAAGGTGCATACCCATCTATCGGAGCGCTCGACGCTGACCCTGGACCTGAGCGCTTTCAGCTCGGCCTGGGATGCCTCGGGGCAGTTGCCGCAGCGCGCGGTCGCCAGCGGCGCGATCGGGCGCTGGGGCGCCATCGACGATCTGGAGGGCGGCACCACCGGTCGCCGCAATCTTAACCTCACCTTTCGCTCCATCGGCCGCAACAACAGCGATTTTACTGCCCAAGCCTATCTCAGCCGCTACGATTTCAAGCTATTTTCGAATTTCACGTTCTTTCTGGAAGATCCAGTGCGCGGCGATATGATCGAACAGGTCGATGACCGCCAGCTCTTCGGCTTTAAGAGCGATTATTCGTTTTACCACAATCTGGGCACGATGCTGGTGCGGGCGACATTGGGTGGCGGCATGCGCGGCGACGATGTCGATGTGGCGCTGTGGAAGAACAACGGCCGGGCCCGGGCGCGGTCTCTGGTCGATTCGCGGGTGTTGGAGCGCAATTTTCACATGTGGGGCCGCGAAGATATTTTCATCAATCCCCAGTGGCGGCTGATGCTGGGGCTGCGCGCCGACTATTTCACCTTCAATGTCGACGACCGGCTCGAGGGGCAGCCCGCGGATCTGCCGCACGCCTCCGGCTATGCTCACAACCGGGTGCTGAGCCCAAAGGTGATGCTGGCCTACAGCCCGCGCCGCGCGCTGGATTTTTTCGCCAATGCGGGCACGGGCTTCCATTCCAACGACGCGCGCAATGCGATCATCGACCGGCGAGTGACCGAGCTACAGCGGTCGCTGGTGGCTGAGGGCCGCAGCGGCGACGAGATCGCCGCTGCGCTGGCGGCGCGGCAATTCGATCCGGGTCATCTCGACACCGGGACCCTGCCGCGGGCGATCGGCGCCGAGGTCGGCTGCAGGGCGCGGCTGTCGTCGCGGCTCAATCTGGGCGCCGCGCTGTGGTGGCTCGACCTCGACAGCGAATACGTCTATGTCGGCGACGCCGGCACCACCGAGGAGAGCGGGCGCAGCCGGCGCGTCGGGCTCGATCTCGAGGCGCGGGTGGAACTCCTGTCATGGCTGTGGGCTGACGCCGATATCAATGTTTCGCGCGGCAAAGCCCGCGATGCGGCGCCTGGGGCCGACGCGATCGCGCTGGCGCCGCGGCTGACCTCGACCGGGGGACTGACCGCGCGGCATCGGAGCGGGCTGGAAGGCGCGCTGCGCTATCGCCACATCGGCGACCGGCCTGCCAACGAGTACGGCAGCGTCACCGCTGAGGGGCATACTGTCTTCGATTTCAACGCGGCGTATCGGACGCAGCGCTATGGGCTGGAATTGGCCGTCGACAATGTGCTCGACAGCGAGTGGAACGAAGCGCAATTCGACACCGAATCGCAGTTGCGCGGTGAGGCGGTGCCGGTATCGGAGCTGCATTTTACCCCCGGCAATCCCTTCGGTGTCCGCGCGGGTCTCAGCTACTACTTTTAAGCGGCACGCTCTTTTTGGCAAAAGTCCGGTTGCCAGGCGGCGGCCGGACTTTGCTTGTTTGCGCAACGCCGCCATCCTACCTTTGCAGCAAGGATCTTGATATGCGTCTTGAGGATCGCGTCGCCATCGTCACGGGCGGCAGTTCGGGCATCGGCCGGGGCATTTGCTTGGAATTGGCCCGCGAAGGGGCCAAAGTGGTGGTGGCGGACCTTCAGGAGCAGCCCAAGATCGGCAAATTCCACGAGGCTGAAGCGCAGGCGCCGACGGCGGCAGCGATCGCCGCGGAGGGTGGCGAGGCGCTGTTTGTGGCGACCGATGTCGCCGATGAGGCGGCGGTGGAAAATCTGGTCGCGCGCTGTTGCGGGCTTTGGCGGGCTCGACATCGTCGTCAACAATGCCGGCATCATCGTGCCCGGCGACAGCCAGGAGCTGGCGGTCGAAGCCTGGGATCGCGTCATCGGCGTCAATCTGCGCTCGATTTTCCTGGCGACCAAATTTGCGGTGCCGCACCTGCGCAGGTCGGCGGCCGGGCGGATTGTCAATATTGCCTCGGTGCACGCCTTTGCCGGCGGCGGCGGTCCGGCCTATGCGTCGGCTAAGGCAGGCGTGGTCAATCTGACCCGCGACGCGGCGGTGGAACTGGCGGCGGACAATATAACCGTCAATTCGATCTGTCCGGGGTATATCGAAACGCCGATTCAGGATTATCTCAACGAGGAAATTATCGAGGAGTGCAAGAAGGTCACGCCGCTGCCCCGATTGGGCGCGCGGCGGTGTTTTTCGCTTCGGACGACGCGGCGTGGATTACGGGGACGGCGCTGCCGGTGGATGGAGGGTGGCTGGCGCCGATCTGGTAGTGGCGCGATGACGCCGCAGGGGGAGGAAGCGTTGTGCATCCGGTGCTGGAGGCCCTATCGGTGCACCGCAGGAAGGATGTTTTCGCCTGGCTGCGGTGATTGCCGTGGTCGCCCGTTTTGCTGAGGAGAAAGAGCGATGGACAGGACCCTTGGTCGCGAAGATGCCGTCAATGCCGCTGCGATACAGCGTATTATCGATGAGGCGGCTGCAGACGGCGGCGGGAAAGTGGTGCTGCCGGCGATGGAACTGGTGCTGGACCGGGGGCTTATCCTGCGCTCGGGGGTGGAATTGTGTGGGCAGGGGGAGGACACGGTGCTGGTGAAGGGGGCGGGGGAGATCTACCCGCTGTCCGGGTATCATAATTACGGGATGTGCGACGTGCCGCTAAAGTCGGCGGCGGGGCTGGAGGTGGGGATGACGGTGTCGGTGCACGACGGGCGCTCGCATGGGGGGTTTATGGAGACCTTTGCGACGATCACCTGGATCGATGGGGATTGGGTGGGGCTGGACCACGGGATCGAGATGGATTACTCCGCGGATGAAGCGCCGTGTTTGACGACCGTTTACCCGCTGGTCTTTGGGCACCGCATCCACAATGCGGCGGTGCGCGATATGCGGCTGGAGGGCAATCGAGCCGCCAACAAGAAGGCGATGGGCGGGTGTCGCGGCGGGGCGATCTACTTCGGCAACAGTCGGGGTATCGAGATTTCTGGAATTTTCGAGCGCGATTTTTGGGGCGAGGGCCTGAGTTTTCAGATGTGCCGCGATGTGCAAATAAGCGATAGCGCCTTCGACGAAAACACCGGCAACGGACTGCATCCAGGGGCGGGAAGCACCAATGCGCTGTTTGAGCGCTGTCGGGGGCGCAACAATGGGCGCAGCGGTTTTTTCTTTTGCGTGCGGGCCAACCATATCACGGTGCGCGACTGCGATTTCGACGCTAATGCATCCGGGGTTTCGATCGGCACTCGCGATTGCTACAATGCGCTCGAAACGTGCCGGATCGAAAACAACCGTGGCACTGGGGTGCTGGTGCGGCCGACGCCACGACCTACCGAGGTGCATTCGTGCCGGATCGACGGGTGCCGGATCGCGGGCAATGCCGCTGAGGAGGGCCGCGCCCAGATCGAAATCACCAGCGATGCGCACGATCTGGTCGTGACGGGCAACGACATCGCCGGCGCGGCCGATAAACAGGGTATTTTCATGGAGAATACCGTCCGTGACATCCACGTCGCGGATAATGTTTTTGCCCATTGCAGCCGCGATGTCGCGGCACCGGCAGAGGCCATCGTCGCTACAGTCCCGGTGATTGAGTGCGGCTACGGCGAATGGCCGGAGGTGGTATTTCGCCACCTTTGCGCCTGATCCTGTATTTATCGCTTTACCTTCCGATTTTTCGGATTCCTCCCCCCAATCGATGTTCGTTCTGCCGCCGTTCGTGCGGTGGATGTGCTAATTCCTATCCCATTTAGATAGCACCAGATTAGATAGCACCAGATATTTTCGTCTGGACTCAATATTCCGCATGTCCCCATTTCAGGCGAGTGCGCCGCTATATCCATATTAATAACGGACTTTCTCCCCGGTCCTTATGTTCAGAATAAAAAACCTATTTGCGCTGCTCGTGTGGCTGTCCTTGCCCTGTTGGGGGCAGGACTCGGTGCTCTTTGGACTCGATGCCCGGTTGTCGCAGATTCAGCGGATTTCTCCCCTTAGTGGCGTAGTCGAAGACCCGTTTACCTCGCCGGTGCTGTGTCGGACCGAGGGGGCGTGCGGTCTGGCCTATAGCGG
The DNA here is from genome assembly GCA_002724215.1 of Gemmatimonadota bacterium. Taxonomy (GTDB): domain Bacteria; phylum Latescibacterota; class UBA2968; order UBA8231; family UBA8231. The sequence continues at coordinate 13,632 of PBOD01000220.1, forward strand.
GTATAGCCCGTTCTTTGTCGATGCCACCGATCCTGAGCATCGCATCTATGAATTCGGCCCCGGGGGTGGCGCCGTGTGGCACAGCTTGCCTGCGCCCGGCAGTCGGGTCGATGGTTTGGCTTATGACCAGGGGGAACTGCTGGCGCTGAGCTTTGACGAGAATCGGATCTATCGCATCGATCCTTTTGACGGGACGGTGCTTGGCCATGTCGCCTTGGACGTGGATATAATCGGCGGTCTAGCGGCGGGTGGGGGTATGTATTACGCGAGTCGGATTCGTCCGCCGGTGGTGTTTGCAATCGATGCGG
>PBOD01000221.1 GCA_002724215.1 Gemmatimonadota bacterium
GAAAGGGCTTGGCGTTTCACACACCCCATGAGATTTTGTCCAAAGAAACAGGATCTCTTTCAACCTAAACCGAAATTGCACTTACGAGTTGAATCCGCGAAATTAAATAGAGGACGATAATGAAAATTACCAAGGACCGCGCCGTGCCTGCTGCGATCGACCTCTATTGGCGCGATATCAAGGGCGCCGAGCCCTTGAGCCGCGAGAAGGAGGTCGAATTCTTCCGGCGCGCCAAGGCCGGCGACGAGAAAGCGCGCCAGGCGCTGGTGCTGGCCAATCTGCGCTTCGTCGTCAGCGTCGCCCGCGAGTACAAAGACTACGGCTTGTCGCTGATCGAGCTGATCTCCGAGGGTAATATCGGGTTGATGGAGGCGGTCAAGCGCTTCGACGAGACCCGCGGCTTTAAGTTCATCACCTACGCGGTGTGGTGGATCCGCCAGGCGATCCTCAAGGCGCTGGCCGAGCAGGGCAGGATCGCCCGGCCGCCGATGAGCCAGATCAACGACCTGCAAAAGGTCGAAAAGGAGAGCGGCCTGCTCGCCCAGCAGTTGGGCCGGGCGCCGACCTTTGAGGAGATCGCCGCCCGCGTCGATCTTTCACTCGAGCGCACCCGCAATGCCTTCGCGGTCAGCCAGCAGGACGTTTCGCTCGACGCCCCGGCCTTCCCCGACGAGGAGACCACACTGATGCAGGTCTTCGCCTCCGCCGAGCCCGGCATCGACGAGCATTTTGCCGACAACGAGGTGCGCCAGACGGTCGCCTCCTGCCTCGAGATCCTCGATTCGCGCGAGTCGCAGATCGTGCGCGCTTACTTTGGTCTCGACGACACCGAGCCGATGACGCTGGAGGAGATCGGCAATGCCATGGGCGTCACCCGCGAGCGGGTCCGCCAACTGCGCAACCGCGCGCTGGAGAAGATGAAGGCCGAGTGCGGCGGACTGCTGGTAGAGTTTTCGAGCAACTGATTTTTGCGTTTTTCCAGTTGGCCGGTCCCCCGTATGCGGGGGCCGGTTTTTTTGTGCCTGGCGCAAGCGGGCGCCCTGACTTTTTGGATCAGCGGGGCTGGTCCAATTCGTATGGCCCATCGTCGGTGTGCTCGGCGAGACGGCGGCCAATGATTCGGCCTTTTCCTACGCCAGCGAGAACGCCTAAGCCCGCGCCGGACGCTCGCGCCGAATGACCAGTACTGCGGTCAGGCCCATCGCCAGGCTGAGCGCGGCGTAAAACCAGAACGCCTGGCCTATACCCAGGCCTTGCGCCAGCGCCGACATGGCGAAGGGGAAGAGGAACGAGCCGAGGCCGCCACCGGTGGCGATGGCGCCGATGGCCAATCCCTGGTCGTCGCGATAGTACTGGCCCGCGATAACTACTACTACCGGGTAAATCGCCGCAAAGCCCACCCCGCTCAGCAGGAAAAACGCTCCTGCAAGCCAGGTCTCGTCGGCCAATAGCGCTGCGGCCAGCGCCCCCGTCGCCAGCGCGCTGGCACCGACCAATAAAGGGGCCTGGCGCTGGTGGCGATAAGCCGCCGCAGCCACCAGTCTACCGACCAGCAAACCCACCCACAGTAGCGATACCATATAGGCGCCCTGGGCCGGAGTCGCGCCGCGTACCTGGACAAAGTATTCGGCGATCCAGTTCGAGACGCCGATTTCCGCGCCGACGTAAAGCAGGATAATCAGGGTCAATAGCAGCAGCAGGGGATCGCGGCGCAAAAGCTCCAGGCCGCGACGCAGCGAGGGCGGCTCGGAAGATGCGCGCAATCCGGCGAAGGGGAGCAGCCCGAAGGCCAGGGCCATCGCCAGCGAGAGCGCGCCCAGAACCTGAAAGGCGGTCTGCCAGGCCAGACCGCGTTCGAGCAGCAAGCCAATGCTCAATGGCCCGAGTATAGCGCCGGCGGTGAAGGCGGCATGGATGAAGTTCATCAGCTGGCTGCGGCCGCTCTTTTCGAGCCGCACCAGGCAGAAATTGGTGGCCACTTCACTGCCGCCCTCGCCGAGGCCGACCAGGACGATGGCGGCCAGATTGGGCCAGAGGGCGGGCGATTGACCGATCAGAGCCAGACCCACACCCTGCAGCACCAGTCCGCCGACCAGGGTCTTTTGCGGGCCGATGTGTCCGACGAGCAGGCCACAGAGGAAGGTCGAGCAAAAAAACCCCACCGAGCCGGCGGAGAGCACCACGCCGATCTCGAGATAGCTCCAGGAAAATTCGCGGATGATTTCCGGTACTGCCGCGCCGATGAGGATCGCGCTGGCGCCGAAGAGCGCGAAGTTGGCGAAGAAGGCGGTGAGGAGAGCGGTGCGCATGGGGAGTCAAGATAGGGGCAGAGCACCGTGCGACAAGGGCGATCGATTGCCGCTTGATGCGACCTGGGCTATATTGGAGCGAATTTGAAAGGACAATATGGCGCAAATGCGACAGAAATTGCTCGTCCTCTACGCCCACTCTCCCGATTTGCACAGTCAGGCGGTGGCTTGGTCGCTCTACGACGGTACGGGGCAGGACCGGCATTCGAGCGGTGATAGCGAGGAGCCGCCCTACGCCTCGGTGGTCGCGGCGATGCGGGACGGGTGGCGGGTGGTCCAGTTTCCGCAGCAGTATCCGGCCTATCCGGGTATGGAGTACAACACGTCCTATTTGAAATACGAGTACATCCTCGAAAAAATGGAGGAGGTCGATGGCAGCTGAGCAACATCTACTGAATACCAAACAGATGGCGCAGTTCGTCGCCGACGGCTTCTTGCGCTTCGACGAACTGGTGCCCGCCGAGCTCAATGAGGCCGCCTGCGCCGAGATGGAGGCGGGGGTCCCACGCGGTCGGGCTGGGGCGCCAATGGCGGAGCTGTGGCAGGACTCGGCCTTGGGGCGGGTGGTGCGGCTGCCCGAGATCCAGGGTATGATCCACAGCCTGGTTGGCGCCGACCCGCTCTACGACCACCACGCGGTCCACACCGTCGATGCCGGCCACGAGCACGGGCAGATCTGGCACGCCGACGCGATCATCGACACCCGCATGCACTTCGACATCCAGCTGTTTTACTTCGCCCACGACACGCCGCGCGAGATGGGTGGCACGATGTTCTTGCCCGGCAGCCACTACCGCCGCGTCAGCGAGTCGGATATCGCGCGCTACCAGAATTTCCTCGGCCAGGCGCCGATGGTCTGCAAGGCCGGCACCGTGGCGGTGGCCCACCACGGCGTCTGGCACTGCGCCCAGCCCAATCTGACCGGCGACAAACGCTATATGTTCAAGCTGCGGCTCAACCCGACGGTGCGGCAGAGGAAGCTATGGAATACCGACGATATCGACGACGCAGAAATTCCCGGCCTGCTCAACGCCAACCACCGCTGGTACGGCAACGAGGTGCGGCTCGAGGTCGTCAACCGCATCAAGTTCTGGCGCTTCCTGACCGGCGATGAGACCTACGACGTGTCGTACTGGCTGTCGCGGCTGGAAAACGCGCCCGAAAACGAGCCACGCGCCGCATGAGCTATCGCCTCGTCTACATCTGGAGCCGACCCGCTGCTGCTGGTCGGCTCTTTTGTGTCCCATGCACGCGGTAGTCGGCAAAGCCGTAGTCTGCCTAGGCGCTCTTATCCTGCTCTCGGCGGCGGCCGTCAACCCGTGGGTCGGGGTCTACTACCAGGATTACATCGAGAATTACCGCGACGTGATGTTGGGCTACGCGATATTGGCCGCGGGGCTGGCGGCGCTATTGGCGGCGTTGGGCTGGACCGCGGCACGGCGGGCGCGAGAGAGGTGGACCGGCGCTGCGATCCTGGCGGCGACGGTCGCCCTGATTCTGCTGGCCGACCGGGGGCTGCTGGTCTACTTCGGTTTGCCCTATTGGGTGTCGGACCCGGACGTCGGCTACCGCCACCGGGCCAACTCGGTACGGGTGCTGGGCAGCCGGATGTCCCCATCGAAGGACAACCGGTTCAAGGGCGTGCGGGTGGCCATCAACCGTTTCGGGCACCACGACGACGATTTCGCGCTGCAGAAGTCCCCGGGCCAACTGCGCGGCCTGATGCTCGGCGATTCGGTGACCATGGGGCACGGTCTCGACCGCGTCGGCACCGCCGCGCACCAGTTGGAACAAATACTCGCCGCCTACGGCCCCGACGGGCGGTCGCACCAGATCATCAACGCGGGGGTGGAAGGCTATTCCACCAACCACCAATACGCCCTGCTGCGCGAATCGCTGGCGTTCGAACCGGATTTTATCACCGTCGGCTTGTGCCTTAACGATCTCACCGAGCCCGCGGTGCTCAATCGCGACCTGGGCGGCGTCGGCGGTTTCGGCGGCGTGCAGCACCTGTCGAGTGCGCTGGCCGGTTGGCTGGTCAACGAGACCGGGTACGGGCGCCTGGTCTCGTGGTGGCGTGCGCCGGCTACCGACCTGCTGCAACGGCAGCTATCCCAGCGCTACAATGTCGACGCGCTGGCGCGCGATCCCGACGACCCGCGCTTCGCGGTGGGATGGCGGCTGGTGCTGGGCAATCTCGAGTCGATCTACGCCCTGGCGCGGGAGCGCGGCATCGACGTGGTACTACTCGTCTATCCCTTCACATTCCAGTTATTCGACCCGGACTTGCAAATACCGCAGCGCCGACTGCTGCTGCACGCGCGGGAGCAGGGGGTGGATGCCGTCGATTTGACGCCGGTATTCGAAAAGCGCATCCGCGCGGATATCGATCTGATTCGTCAGCAGGTGGTCTCGCGGAACGCCCTGGCGCCCGAGCACATCGCCTTGATCCGCGACTTCCAGGCCAAGCGCTATTTCTTCGACGAACACCATCCCACCGCCCTTGGAAATCGCGTCGTCGCCGTCCGTCTGGCCGAGTACCTGCACCGTCGGGGTCTGGCCGAACTGGACCCGGCGTCGATGCGGGCTGAACACGGGCGCTTGCTGGACTACCGGCCCAACGTTTTCGAGTTCCGCATGTCCAACAACCCTCAAGATATCGCCCGCACGGCGTATCTGTACTATCTCTACAACCAGGAGATCGGCAAAATACGCAATGTGATCGCCATTGGTCTCAAGGCGGCCACAAAGCCCGAAGTCAGGGCGCAGTTATACAGGGCTTTGGGCGAGATTGAGCGGGCGATGGGATACGAAGCAGCGGCGGTAGCCACCTTGCGCCGGGCGGCGCAACAGTAATCCCATTCAGGCCACCAGATCGAAGAGTGCACTGGCGCTATCGGCGGCATCGCTGACGAGTTTGCCGGTTGCAGTGGGTTGGGCGCCTTTTTTCGGATCTGTCGAATGTGCGCTTGCCTCGGCGGCCTTTACTTCCGAAGCGGCCGGCGGCTCCATGGGTGTCATGCTGGGCTGATACGGCAATTCCATGGCCAGCCAGGCGTTCAGGTGCTTGACGATGATCTGGATACTGGGACGGACCAGTGCGACCGCATCGGGTTGCGCAGTCTGCGCTGCTGGTGCAGTGCTGGCGGCTCGAGTCGGGCCGGTCTGAGGTATATGTGTAGCACCGTGTATGTGCATGGTCTGCACCGGTAGATCCGCGNNAAGGGGCATTCATTGATTATATCGGCGCGGTGCCTTGCGGGATTTAATTAGCCGGTGACTCGCCGGGGTCGCATTTGCGCAAATCGCCCGTGGCGAGTCACCGGCGCCGAGCAAGAGCGAGCAGAACGGGCGGAGTACGGGATGGTTCGTCGGGCTAGTTGTGCTCGGGCATGATGTCGGGCAGCAGTTTTTCCAGTTCCGCCAACGGCTCTGCTAGCGATTGGATGGCCTCGACCCAGAATTGGGGATCTTCNAGGTCGCGGCCCAGGGCCTTTTTGGCCACGCCTTCGGCNCTGTCGCTGCCGGTGAGGCGGAGGAATTCCTCGTAGCGGGGGAGGAAGGCTGCGCCCTCNTCTTTAAACATGGAGAAGAGGCCGCGGCTGAGCAGGAAGCCGAAGGTATAGGGGAAGTTGTAGAAGGTGACGCCNGTGATGTAGAAGTGGAGTTTNGAAGCCCANAAGTAGGGGTCTTCGCTGCCTGCTGCCAGGACCGGGCCGAAGACTTCGCGCTGGGTCTCGACCATTAATTCGTTGAGGCGNCTGACGGTGAGTTCGCCGGTGGCGCGTTCCTCGTANAGCTTCTTNTCGAAGCGGTAGCGGACGGGGATGTCGAGCAGGAAAATCGCGCCGTGGCTGATTTCNTGGTCGAGGGCGCTGGCCTTTTGCGCTGAGCTGAAGGAGGGGTCGGTGANGATGCCCTCAGATAGAATCATTTCGCCGAAGGTCGAGGCCGATTCGGCGAGGGTCATCGGNTAGGAGTGGGCGAAGGTGCGGACATCGCGCATGATATAGCTGTGGAAGGCGTGCCCGACCTCGTGAGCTAGGGTGCGGATGTCGCCGAGGGTGTCGTTGTAGGTCATGTAGATGCGCGACTCGCGGGTTTTGAGCGAGCCGGTGCAAAAGGCGCCGGGCCGTTTGCCGGGCCGAGGCGCGTAATCGATCCACTGGCGCTCGTAGACTTGGCCGAGGAACTCGCCCAGCAGCGGGTAAGCGGATGAGAAGGAGCGGGCNACGAGGTCCTTGCCCTCGTCCCAGGAGAGTTTGGACTGGTCGGGCAGTGGCAATGGGGCCCCGAGATCGTACCAGGCGACGCCGTCNGTGGCCTGGAGTTGGGCCTTGAGGGCGAGGATGCGGCGCGGCAATTCGATCTGGTCGTCGATGGCTGCGAACATCGCGTCGATGGTGCGGCGGGTGATCGACGACTGGAAAAGCGCGATATCGAGGAAGTGATCGACGCCGCGGTGGCGGTTGAGGGTTAGCCGCGTGCCCGAGATGGCGTTGAGCGCGGCGCCGGCGACATCCTCTACCGTTGNCCAGGCGCGGTTGCCGCCGTCGAAGGCGGCCNGGCGGATCCGGCGGTCGGGGTCTTCCATCAGCGCGCGGCGCTGCGAAATGGGGCGGCGCTCGCTGCGGCCATCGGGGTATTCCATGTCGAATTCGAGCTTGCCGGAAATCGCGTCGTAGAGGCGACCCCAGGCGTGGAGCCCATCGACGCCCAGATCAGCGGCGAGCACTTCCTTTTCCGGGCTCATGGTGCGCTGCGCGTCTTCGCGCTGNCGGCGCAGATAGTGTCTGCACCCTTCGAGCGCGGGGCGGTCGCAGAAGGCGGCGAAGACCGCGTCGTCGGCGTCTTTNAGGGCGCGCAGGAGTTCGACGTCGAGTTTCTCGGCCTCGGCGTCGAACAGGGCGTAGGCGGCCTCGGCGCGGGCGTATTCTTCGTTGCGGGCGTCGGCGGCGGTCAGGCAGCCGAGATAGGAGCCCAGGTGCGAGAGCCGGTCGATCAGGTTTTCGCTGCCGAGAAAGACCGCTTCCCAAGCGTCGGCATTGTCGGTGGTGAGCGGCGCGAGGGCGCTGGCACGCTCGCGCAGNGCGGCGGTGTCTTTTTGCAGTGCTTCTTTGAATTGCCGCATGTCNTCGCCATCGAAGGCCGNGAAATAGCTGGAGAGGTCCCAGTCCATCGCTGTTTGGGTCATGGGATATGGTGCTCCCGGTTTAGAGGCGGTCGGCAACCAGCCGCTGGAGTTCGCGGGCATAGAGCCGGTGCCCGGNGGGCGTCCAGTGCATGTCGAAACGGTAGTAGAGCGGCGCGGATCCTGCGTANGCACGGAAGGCTGGAAAGAGGTCGAGTAAGGCNATGCCGTTTTGCGCAGCAAAGGCGCGGATCCGCTCTAGGCTCCGGTCAGAAATTACGGAGCCTTCGGGCACGAAGGCAAATCGGCCCGGTATCCACTCGCGGGCGTTGACCTGGTGGCCCCAGGGATAGGTGACCAGTGTGAAGTCGATGCCACGCCCCGCGCACTCGTCGCGGATGGCCAATACGCTGGTGAAGAGAGTTTGCCACTGCCCGTCGCGGTCCTGGCGGTCGGAGGCCAGGGTGTGGGCGAGGACACCGGGATTGGCCATGCCGACGACGCTGGCGACGTCTATACCGCGGTGGCGATGCGCCCAGCGCTGCGCATAATAGACGACGAGACGGCTGAGATAGAGGTGTTCGTTGACCCAATTGCGCGCTTTCTGGGTGTGCGTAAGCTGCAACTGGTCCAGGCGGCCATCGACGCCGACCAGGCGGCCATCTGCGTCGTAGCGCGCCCGGTGGCGGTAGGCCTGCTCCTGCAGCAGATCGCTCATGTCGAGGTTGAGCATCACTAGGTCAGGCTCCAATGGGACCAGTTGGGTCCGCAGTTGCAGCAGCGAGAGAATCGGGGCGTAGCTGTCGACGCCGCCGTTGAGTACTTCGACGCGGTGGCCATCGCGCCGAAGCGCTTGCTCGAGCAGCCAGGCGCCGGTCTGGTCGTCGGTTACTCCCTTGCCCATGATGAAAGAGTCGCCGAGCATCGCGATGCGGTAGGTGCCGGCGGGTTTGCGGGTGTCGATGTCTGGACCGCGCAGTCCGAGCTTGTTGACGCGTTGCAAGTAGCTATAGTCGCGGTTGTAGAGCGCGGAGCGGGTATCGGGAAGCAAGCGATGGTGGACGGTCTCATCGCCGACCATGGCAGGGGACAGCGGGGGCATCAGGATCCATCCGGCAATGAGATCGACAGCGGCGTAGGTGAGAGCGGTGGTGGTGAGAGCGAGCCAGATGCGACGGATGGTTTCGGCACGGGTGGTGCGGAGGAGGAGGAGCGAGGCGAGGGATGCGAGCGAGACGGACAGGGTTAGGGTGAGCAGTAGCAGGGTGAAATTGTCGAGGAAATTCTGGAGGAAGTAGCGTTCGTAGAGGATCAGTGTGAAGAGCGCGGTGCTGGCTGCAAATGCAAGGAGAATCGGGATGGCCATGGTGCGGCTAAGGTACGGCAGGCGGTGGGTGGGAACAAGGTAGAGGTTGTAGGTATATTAGTTTTGGGTAGGGAGTGGCCGATGCATAGGATGGCACGTTTCGTGCTCGTCAGTGCAGTGCAGGCGGCAGAGTTGCGCGGATCGCATTCAGCGTTTTGCCTTGTAGTATAATTCTGGGGGGCAAATCCGACTATCGTCCACCGCGAGTTACGCCGCTCTCATCGGCCAGACCCGAAAGAAAGAGATGCATTTGCTATTCTATCTACTGATTTTGGTCTGGGCGGCCTGTGGTTCCGATTCTGCCGAAGAGGGGCCACCGGGGGGTTATGTGCAGGCTCTGGAGCATTTTGAGCGGGGGGAGTACGAGGTGGCCCGGGGGGTGTGCGAGGCGGTGGTAGAGGAGCGCGATTTTGTCGAGTGTTATCGGATTATCGGGGCGGCGTTGGTGGTGGCAGGGCGGGGAGATGAGGCGCTAGGGTGGTATCGGCGGGCGGTGGAATTAGATCCGGAGTACGCGGTGTTGCACAGCGACCTAGCCTGTCTGTACTCGCAGCAAGGGCGGCAACGGGCGGCGCTGGGGCGTTTGGAGCGGGCGGCGGCGCTGGCGCCAGAGGCGGCTTTTATCCACTACAATATGGGGCGGGTGTGGGAGCAATTGGGGTTTTATCCCGAGAGCGAGGTGGCCTATATGCGGGCGCTGGCGCTGGAGGCGGGAGATGCGCGAGTACAGGCGGCGTTGGGGCGGCTGTATCTGGCGCAAGGGCGAGCGGAAGCAGAGGCGCATCTGGCGCAGGCACTGGTTCTGGATGGGGAGAATCCAGAGGCGCACTACGGGTTGGGGCGGTTGCGGGCCCAGCAGGGTCGCGACGCGGCGGCGGCGGCGCATTTTAAACGGATCGTCGAGGGGGATCCGCAACATGCCGACGCCTGGTACGGTTTGGGGCAGGCCTATGCGAAGCTGGGCCAAGAGGAGCAGAGCCGGCAGGCGCTGGCGCGTTTTGGCGCGTTGCAGGGGCGACCGCCGCGCGATCTGGAGCTCATTTTGAGTAATCCCACCCGGACCTATCCGCGCGGGGGAGAGTTCGTTGCTGCGGCCATTGTCGAAGCGCCCACCAGCGCGCCCGCCGGGGCGTTTTTTACCGAGATTACGGCGGCGGCCGGTATCGACTTCGTCCACACCCACGGGGCTGCGGGTGAATACTATATCGTGGAAACGTTGGGGTCTGGCGTCTGCGGCGCCGATTTTGATGGCGACGGGTGGGCCGATCTCTACTGGGTCGACGGTCATGCCCTGCCGGCGCCGGCGGGGACGGTCAATCGGCTCTACCGCAACGGCGGTGGGTCGTTTGTGCCGGTGGCGGGTGCGGCGGACGCGGGCTATGGCATGGGGTGCGCCGCTGCCGACTACGACGGCGATGGCGATTTGGACCTCTACGCGACCAACTGGGGTGCTAATGCGCTCTATCGCAACGACGGTGACTTGAATTTCGCGCGGGTCGAGCGCGGTGTCGAGGACGCGCGCTGGAGCACCAGCGCCGCCTTTTTCGACGCCGATCTCGACGGCGATCTCGACCTCTACGCGGTCAATTATCTCGACTTTGCAATAGACGACAACAAGATTTGCGGCGCGCAGATCCGCGACTACTGCGGCCCCGATGTCTACGACGGCCAGGCCGATGCGCTATTGCGCAACGACGGTGGGGCGTTTGTCGATATAACCCGTGCCGCGGGGCTCTACAACCAAGCCGGCAAGGGGCTGGGCGTGGCGACGGTGGACTACGATGGCGATGGCGATCTGGATCTCTACGTCGCCAACGACGGGGTGGCCAATTTCCTCTATCGCAACGACGGCGGTATCTACGCCGACGAGAGCCTGCGTTCGGCCACGGCGTATAATGGCGACGGCGATGCCGAGGCGGGGATGGGGGTGGCTGTCGGCGATTACGATGGCGACTTGCGGCCCGATCTCTTCGTCACCAATCTGGCCTACGAGACCAATACGCTCTACGGCAACGAGGGCGACGGCACCTTTGTCGATCGCACCGACGTCGCCCGGCTCGGCGAGAGCAGTTTGCGGCGGGTCGGCTTTGGCGCGCATTTCTTCGATGCGAACCACGACGGCGCCGAAGATCTCTTTGCCGCCAATGGCCATATTCTGGCCCATATAGAGGCCCTGAGCGGGGTGATCACCCACGCCCAGGCCAACCAGCTCTGGCGCAACGATGGCGGCGTTTTTACCGATCTGGCGGCTTTTGACCAGCAGCGGGTCAGTCGCGGCAGCGCGCTGGCCGATTGGGATCTGGATGGCGACCTAGATCTGGCGGTGGCCAATAATGGTGGGCGGGGCGCGTTGTGGCGCAACGATATGGCGAAGGCGGGGCACTGGTTGCAGGTGGTGTTGCGGGGGGTGCGAGGGGTGGGTGCGAAGATTTTTGTCGAGTCGGGGGAGCAGGTGCAGGTGCGGGTTTTTGGGACGGCGGGGAGTTATCTATCGCAGGGGGAGGGGGTGGCGCATTTTGGGGTGGGGGATGCGTCGGAGGTGGCGGTGCGGGTGGTGTGGGGGGATGGACAGGAGACGCGGTTGCAGGGGATGGTAGTAGATCGGCGCGTGTATTTGGAATACGACAAAAAATAGGGGTGTCCCGGGCTTGTGTTGGCGTAGATGGCGTTCGGCTTAATGCCTTCTTTCCCCGCAGGCGCCAGATCGCCCATTGCCTACGCTTGCAACACCTCCAACGCTTTCTCCACCATCTCCTCGCCGACTTTCGGCTCGACGTGCATGGTGCCGCCGCTGTCGGCACCGTAGCCGCCCTCGCGGTTGGCCTGGACGGTGGGGAAATAGCCGCAATAGCCATTGGTGTAGCCGAGCAGGAAGGTGTGCTGTACGGGCGAGCGCGCCTTGAGGTCGAGTTGCAGTTCGACGAAGGGCTCGCCGGGTAGCGCGAGGAAGGCCAGGTCGCGGCCGACGCGCAGGACGCCGTAGGCAAGCTCGGAGACCTGGTCGGGGTTGAAGAAGCGGGCGCAGGTCTGCTTTATTTCATGCCACGACAGTCCGGATGCCACTTCCAGGGCGCCGGCGCCGTCTTTGAGGCCGCGGTAGATCTCGGCGATGCTCTGCGCCAGTTCTTCCCCCTGGCTCTCGACCGCTGCGAAGTCCTCCTGCACGTCGATATAGGGATCGATATCGCCGCAGCCGCCCTGGAGGAAAAAGGGCAACGCATCGGGGAATGCCGTTTCTAAACGATCCATAGTCGCGCCGGGGAAGTCGGCGGTCAGCAGGGCATTGTCGCGTCCCATTACCACCGGATGGCAGGCGTAGTTGGCCAATAGCGCCAGCGGACCGCCGTCGGCGCGGTCGATGCGCCAGACGGCGACCTCCCTATCGACCGGTCCCCAGTCGTGGCTGCGGTCGTGGTTTTGGTGCCAGACCATCTCGACCTTGCCGTCGATGAGCTGGCGGCGATTGAAGCCGATGTCGGCGGTGCCGCGACCTACTGCCATCGCCACGGGCTCGGTCGCGTCGCGCGCCGCGCAAATACCGGCGAGAATTTGCTCTTCTGCCCAGGTGAGATAGGGATTGCCCTCGGGCCAGTTGCGGAATTCGCCGTAGGGCTCGTACAAGTTGAGCACCAGTGGGCCGCCGTGGGTGTGGGTCGCGGCGAGGAGAACGTGGTCGATACCCTCGCTGCGGGCGAGCGCGGGCAGGCGGCCGGGGTTGAGGCCGATCAGGTCGAGGGCGACCAGCGCGATTTTGATCGATCCATCGTCGAGGACCAGGGTTCGCGCGTAGAGCGGGTCGTGAACACCCGCGGCCGGCATGTCGGGTCCGGCGGTGTAGCCGGTCATAAAGGCGCCGACCGGGGCTTGGGGGGTGATGTCGATTTTGGCGACTCCGGCGCGCATAATTTTGTCCTTTCCTGGCTAATTTGCGTAGAAGACCTGGGCGTAGAACTGCATCGAGATTAGGGCTTTGCTGACCTCGTGGGCGCAGCCGCAGTCCGTCCACGGCGCTGTGGCTAGCGCGATCGGGTTTCGCATCGGTGCTCGACCCAGATATTCGGGTCGACATAGGCGGCGACATCGGTCTCGCGGTAAACGGCCAAAGGCGCCAGCGCCAGCGGCACGATGTACTGGCCAGTATCGGGAAAGGCCATGCCGGTCCAGCTTTCCCACTCGCCGACCGTAGCGCGGATGGTCATGGCGCGGGGACAGGGTTTGACGATGCGCGCGCCGGCGCGGACGTGGACGCGGAGCCAGGGGTCGAAGGGCAACTCTTCGCGCCGCCATTGCATATAGCGCTCGATCGGGGTTAGCGGATAGCGGTGCTTGAGGGTGGGGCGCACGGGAATGATGAGGCGCGAAAAGCCCTGGCCGGCTGCGATGTCGCGCAGGTGGGCGACGAACTGATGGCTCAAGCCGCGGCCCTGGTGTGAGGGGGCAATGGCGATCTGCAGGCCGACCAGCGCGGCCGGTGGGTTGCCGGCGTCGGCGTCGGTCATTGCGGTGGCTAAGGCCCAGTCCCAACCGTCCTCGGGCAACTCGCTATCGCAGCCGTCCCAGGCGATGGGGATCGAGTTGGCCGTGCCGATAAGCTCATCGCCGTCGAGCAGCACGAACTGGTTTTCGGGAAAGTCGGAAAAGAGCCGGGGCCAGTGCGCGTTGCCGACGGGGTCCTGCAGCATATACTCGGGCCAGATCGAATCGATCAGCGGGCCGAGACGGTCGGCGAGGTCGGGTTGTTCGGCGATGGTGACGAAGCGCATATCAGACTCCTCCGAAGCGGACCCAGAGAAAGCGCGGCCGGTAGATATCGCCATTGGCGACATGGCTGTCCCAGTCGCGGGTGTTGACATTGTAAGAAACCAGCCACGCGTCGTCGGGCGACAGGCTGGGGTGGGCTTTGGCGTTGTAGGTGTAGATGCTCTGACCGTCGTCTTGCTCGGGGGTCCGGTAGATGTCGATGCGGGGGCCGAAGGGGCCGACCGGACTGTCGCCAATGCGGATATAGAGGTCGCGCTCGACGTGCATCGAAACCAGCAGGTATTTGCCCGCCAGTGGGCCGGAGGCCACGGGGGTGACGCTGAATTCGGCCCCGCCGCGGCCGAGCGGGGCGGTGGCCGCGATATCGGTGTTCCACGCCGCGCCGTCCCAGAAGCGCCAGGCGGCGAAATCCTCAAAGTTCGCTTCCGCTACGCGCGCTACTGCCAGCTGGATCTCGGGATTGCCGACGCCATGGTAGCGGCCGTAGGCGTAGATATGGCCGTCGGGATTGGGGGCGCCGGCTGCTGTAGTATTGGGCATAAAGGCGGCGCCGAAATAGAGTTTGCGCGCGTCGTCGCGGTGGAAGAAGGGCGCGTCGATTTGCGCGTGGCGCGCCAGGTCGAGGCCGTTGCCGGCGATGGGTATTTTGAGCAGGCAAACGCCGAAGTCGGCAAATTGGAAGCCGGGCGGTCCCGCGGGATCGCGCCGGACCAGCATCGGCATCAGGTACATGTGGTCGGCGAGGGCCAGTCCGTCCTGCAGCCAGTACCAGCAGGTGCCCGCGCCTTGGGCCTGCGGCGTCGATGGGGGGAATACCGCGTCCTCGCCGACTTGTGGAGAGCGCAGTTGGCGGTTGCCGTTTTTTCCCCAGACGAATTCGATCCGTTCGGCATCGGGTTGTCCGCCGTCCAGATAGGCCAGGGTGTTGTAGACCATGTCGAAGTCGCGGCGCGCGCCCGTGGCGGGATCGACCCGTCCGATAAAAGTGTCGCCGAAGACGAAGACCTGACGACCGGCGCCGGCCCGGCCCGGCCCCTCGTATCACGAAAGGGGGATGGCATAGATCCCGTCGCCGC
>PBOD01000222.1 GCA_002724215.1 Gemmatimonadota bacterium
GATAGAAGCAACCGCAGCGTACCGACCAGGGCGGCATAGCCTACGACCCCCTCCTTGTTGCCTCTGTGCCGTCGCCAACCTAAACCCCCGAGGTCCGCACCGCCGCCAACCCAACCACTGAAGGAGGAGCAAAAGCCTGAGAGATGTTAACACATACAGCCATTTGTGGGAAGAGCAGGGGCATGAGGCTATAGAGGCGATGTCAAAAGCGGTGGGATGGTAAAACTGTGGTAAAACTCAATCGCTATAGGTCGTTAAACGGATCCTTAACTGGATTAATTAACAATCACATATAGCAATTGCCTTCTTTCTCTATCAGCAATGCGTTCCATAGGCCCTACTGAATTATCATCGCGTCGCCGTAGCTATAAAAGCGGTACTGCCGTGCCACCGCCTCGCGATAGGCGGCAAATAGCCGCTCGCGGCCGACAAAGGCGGCCACCAGCATCAGCAAGCTCGAGCGCGGCAGGTGAAAATTGGTCACCAGCGCATCGACCGCTCCAAACGCGTACGGCGGATAGATGAAGGTCTCTACAAAGCCAGCAAAGGGCCGTAGCTCCCCCGCTGCGGCAACCGCCGATTCGAGGGTGCGCACCACCGTAGTACCGACGGCGACGATGCGCCCGCCCGCCGCCCGTCGCTGCGCCAGTTCGGCGGCTACCTCCTCGTCTATCTCACAATATTCGGCTTCGAGTCGGTGCTCGCGCGGATCGGCAGCACGCACTGGCGCGAAAGTGCCCGGCCCGACGTGGAGCAGCACCTTGGCGACCGCCACGCCCTTGGCCTCGAGCGCTGCCAGCAGCTCGGGCGTAAAGTGCAGACCCGCAGTCGGGGCGGCGACGGCGCCGGGCTGCTCGGCGTAGACCGTCTGGTAGCGAGCCTGGTCTTCGGCACCCACCGACCGCTGGATATAGGGCGGCAGAGGAATCTCCCCGACCTGCTCCAGTTGCGCCATGATATCTGCGGCATCAAAACGCACCTTGAAGCGGCCGCCTGCCACCCTTTCGTCAATATGGGCCCGCAGGGCCCCATCGCCAAATTCGAGCTCGATCCCCGGTTTTAAGCCACGCCCGGGACGCCCCAACGCCAACCAAGCCCCTGCTGCTAGTGGCCTGATCAGCAGCAATTCGACCCGGCCGCCGGTGTCGGCCTTACGCCCGACGAGCCGGGCGGGCATGACCTGGGTGCGATTGAGCACCAGGACGTCGGGCGGGGATAAGTAATCCAGGATATCGCGGAAATGGCGGTGGGCCAGCGAACCGTCAGAGCGGTCGATGACGAGCAGGCGCGACTGGTCGCGCTCAGGTACCGGGTATTGGGCGATCAGCTCTTCGGGCAGATCAAAATCGTAGTCCGCCAGCTTCATGGGAGGAGGCAACATATCCCCTGGCGCCGATCTCGTCAAGGCGGTATAAAACAAGAGGACTGTCCGCAGTAGCGAGCAGCCCTCTTGTCGCAGGTGTAAAATCTAACGCGCCGAATCTCGCCGCCGCCCCGTTTACAGGAGACTGAGAACCGCCACCGGCCCGATATTGGCCTGGACCAGCATAGAATTGCTGGCCTGTAGCAGAATCTGCCCACGGCTCAACTTGGCGACTTCCGCTGCCATGTCAGCATCGCGAATCGAAGATTCTGAGGCTTGGATGCTCTCG
Organism: Gemmatimonadota bacterium; assembly: GCA_002724215.1. Lineage (GTDB taxonomy): Bacteria > Latescibacterota > UBA2968 > UBA8231 > UBA8231. The sequence goes on from PBOD01000222.1 coordinate 1,653, forward strand.
ATCTCGTTTTCGGTGTAGGCGATGGTGAAATTGAGACGGTTTTGCACCGCTCCCATTTTGCCGCGCTCGTTGGCGACATTGGCGACCGCCTGGTCGATAGTGGCAATCGATGCCCGGGCGTTGTTGATGGCGTCGATCCCGACCGATCCCAGGTTGAGGTAGTTCCCCGTCCCGCTCAGATCTTCGAAATTGACCTCAATGCGGTTGACGAAACCCTCGCTGGGTCCGACCTGAAAGACGCCGCCGGTACCCTCCTCAATCGCGATGGTGGTGCCACTGAGATCGCCGTCCGTATAGCTTCCGGTCGCGCCGGAGGCATTGGCACCGGCGAGCGTGACCTGGAGCCCGAGTCGGTCGAAGTTGGCGATGACCGAAGTGCCGCTGGCGACATTGGTCCCATCGAGCAGCGGCCCGATATCCAGCGTCTGGGTCACCGCGCCATTGCCGAGCGTTAGTTCGCCGTCTGCAGCAGTATCGACAAAGGTAAATGTCCCCGCCGGCGCGGCAGCCAGACTTACGCCCGCTACGCCCGTGGCATTGGAGGTCGCGATCGCGGTCGAGGCGGTGGCCGAAACGCTATTGCCGAAACCACTGAGCAGCGATTGCTTGTTGTAGGTGGTGGAATCGGCGATGCGGTCAATCTCAGAGACCAGCTGGTTGAATTCGGCCGCCAGCGACTCGCGATTGCTGTCGCTGAGCGTGCTCGAAGACGACTGCACCGCCAATTCGCGCATGCGCACCAGGATATTGTTGACCTCCCCCAGTGACCCTTCGGCCACCTGCAACAGATTGGTTGCCTGCTCGGCGTTGCGCACGTTTTGGTTGAGGCCCGACAACTCGCCCCGCAACCCTTCCGATACGACCAGGCTGGCGGCATCGTCCCGGGCTCTATTGACTCTTAACCCCGATGAGAGCCGCTCCAATTGGCGATACACCCGCATAGAATTGCGTCCAATATTATGCTGGGTGTTGATAGCCGCTATATTATTGTTTGCTCTCAGTGACATTTGCTAGCTGCTCCTTGCTTCCGTGCTCGTTTAGAGAAGTCCCTTTCTCTACACTTCTAACGCATAAATAATTCCATTACTCATAAATCCTTCTCGGCTCGCAGATCCCAGGCCTCGATGTGGACGGCCTCTGTTCCGTTTATCGGACTCCCCTCCGAGAGACTTTAATGGTTCTCGGCCTTTTTTTATAAAAAGCAGCAACAAAAAAATTAAGGACCTTTACTTTTAGTCGATAATTAAAACATAGTATCAAGTTATATTAAATACTATCAGCCATATCCCACTCGCCCAAGCCCACACATTCGGCGAGGTCCAGGGAGGAGAACGGAACAAGGAGGTTCACGCTATGGCTATTGGTATCGCAAGCAATATCGCATCGACGCGCGCCGCCCACGACCTGAGTCAAGTCGCGAGCGATAGCGCACTGCGCCGGAACCGGCTGACTTCGGGTCTGGCGATCAACTCGGGTCGCGAAGGCGGCGCCCAACTCTCGACCTCCGAGGGCATGCGGGCCGAAATCAGCGGCTTGACCCAGGGCACCCGCAACGCCGAACACGCCCTCGACCTCTTGCGCACCGCCGAAGGCGGCATGAACGAGATCAGCGCCATTCTCATCCGCATGCGCGAAATGGCGGTGCAGTCGTCGTCTGCAACCCTCAACGACAACAACCGCGAATCGCTCGACGCCGAATTCGGCCAGCTCAAAGAGACCATCGACCGCATCGTCGGCCTGGCCAACTACAACGAGCAGGCGCTATTGCGCGGTTTCGGCAACGAGGTCAACGCCACGCTCTCCACCGCCCAGACCGACGCCGCCGACACCGGCGTGCGCCGGATCACGCTCAGTGCGGCCAAGGCCGGCGACTATACCTTTATAGATAGCGCCGGCGACAACGAAATCACCCTCGGCAACGGGGTCACCACCCAGACGATCAATCTGGGTTCGCGCACCGTCGACGGGGAGATTGCCACCGGCACCACCCAGATCGTCAACTTCGACCGGCTCGGCGTCAAGATCACGCTGGCCGGCGCCGATGTCGCCGCTGCGCCGGGCTCCTACCAGGACGGCGAACTCGATGGCAAAACCATCATTATTGAAGAGGGCACCGGCGGCGCCTTCCAACTCGGCAGCGACACCCAGCCGGCCGACCGCCTCGAATACGATATTCCCGACATATCGACCGACGGCCCCATCGTCGACCTGGCCCATGTCAGCATCGGCACCCAGGATGCAACCCGCGCTTCGCTGGCCAAGCTAGACCTGGCCATCAACCGCCTGAGCACCGTCCGCGGCGAGGTCGGCGCCGTTTCAAACCGCCTGACCCACACTGTGGACTTCACCGCTAATGCGATCGAGCGAGTCAATGCCTCCGAATCCACGGTGCGCGGCACTGATTTCGCCTGGGAGACTTCGCATCTGGCCCGCAACGAGATCCTGCGACAATCGACCGCCTCGGTCTTCAGCATGTCGCAAGTACCAACCGACATCGCCATGAGCCTGCTGCAGTTTTAGTGCAGTCGATAAATCGAAATGGGCGCGCCTCTGATCTCGGCGGGGGCATCAAAGCGGGCGACTCGCTCGGTTTCGGGATTGGCGGGGTCTATCAGGTGCAAAAAGTAGGCCTGGTTTTTGACAAAGTGGTAGTGCGCCGCAGCGTGGGAAGTATCCGGTGCCTCGCCATGAATAAAACGGCCGAAAGCCGCTTCGGGCAGGACGACGAATTCCACGCCCCGCTGGCGCAACTGGCGCGGACTCAGCCAGCCGCGACTAAACACCCGACGGGTCTCCGGGTCGTCTAGGTCGACCCGCCCCCGATAGAATTCGGGCACGACCGGTTGCTTGAGCCAGACTTCGAGGTTGACCACTTCATACGCCGGCGCGTCCATCCAGGCCTGCCGCAATAGCGCCAGAGCCCGCGGATCGTCGCGATAGTATTCGACAATACCGCTGCGCGCCCGCACCAGCGGCACTCGCGGGCAATAGGGCAACCAGCTCATACCTAGGCGAGAGCCTTCCGGTATATTCGCGGCAATCCATCCCGCCGCCTGCTGGCGCAAATCCGGCTGCTGCAACTGGCGATTGCCCTCCGCGATACGATAGACACCCGGCACCGCGCACAGGCCCGCCAGAGCATACACCGCCCACGCCCGTCCCCCGCCAAAACGCATAACCCCAGCATCTACCAGCCGCGCCGCCCCCAATAGCCAAAACGGATAGAAGGGCAATAGATAGTGCAAGCTCTCTCTGGTCCAGGTGCCAATGTAGAGAATACTCGGCAACCAGGCCGCCCATAGGATCCAGTCCAGGGGCCGCCGCCTGTACAGCGACCACGCCATCCCTCCGAATACCAGCACCCCAACCGGCCCCTCCGCCGCCGGTAACGAACTCAATATCCCCCACCAGGGCGTGTGCTCGCGCATGGTAAAATCCAAACTCGACACCTGATAGCTGGCCAGGGCCAGATACTTGTCGTGCGCCAATAGGAGATAGGGCGACGCAAGGCCCAGCGTCACCAGCGCTAAACCCACCGCCAACCACAACCGGGGCGCGACCAGATCGCGTAGCGCGCGGCCCGACNGCAACCAGTGCGCCGCCGGAATGGCCAGTGCTGCAAAAGCTCCATTGTACTTCGTCGCCACGACCAATCCCGCCATAATCCCGGCCAGGACATAGTCGNCGATCTTACCCCGCTGGTAGATATGCCAGGCAAAATAAAAACACAGCACCGCCCACAGGGCCATCGCACTGTCGGGTAGCGCGTGGTGNGCCTGGATGACGGGCACCACTGCGACGGTCGCCANCNCCCCGGCAATCCAACCCACTCTNGGGGNAAANGCCCNCCGCCCCAAAATGCAGGTCACTACCGGCACCAACGCGCTGCAGACTGCGCTCAGTATCCGCCCGACTAGAGCAGCGCGGGCCGGGTCGGTATAGGATACTAGCACTAGGGTCTCGAGCGTCCCACCCAACTCCGGTCCCCATCCGAGCGCGTGAGTCGCCCACAGCGCAGCGGCCACCATATAGGAGTAGAACGCCGGATAGGTGAACTCGGTGGGCAAGAGCGTCGCGGCGCGGAAGAAATTCCATATGCTGGCGGCCACGCCGATCTCGTCGACGTGGCCGTAGAAATCCGGATAGCCCTGTGCCAAACCCCACAATCGCAGCCACAGGGCAAGGGCGAAGAGCCCCAATAACCCTAGGCGCGACAAGCGTCGACCTCGCGATAGCGCGCGTAGCGAAAAATGGTCCACAGGATCTTGTGGCCAGCCCGCAAGGTGCCGCTTAGCGTGCCGGTTATTTTGGAGGTGCCGATGCGGCGCCGGTANCGGACCGGCACCTCGACCGCGCGCAGACCCANCCGCGCGGCTTTGACCTGCATCTCCACCGTCCAGCCGAAATCGCGGTCCTGCATCGCCAGGCGCTGCAGCGCGTCGAAGCGCAGCGCGCGAAAGGGCCCGAGATCGGTAAAGGAAACCCCGAACAGCAAGCGGATAAGCAGGGTCGAGAGCCAGTTGCCAAAACGCGCCTGCGGCAGCAAGGCTCCCTTTTCTCTTTGACCNAGCGTGCGCGAACCGATGACCATATCGGCCTCGCCCGTCAATAGCGGGACCACCAACGCAGACATTTCTTCGGGATAATCGCTGTAGTCGCCGTCGAGAAAGACGACGATATCGGGCCGGTCGAGCTGGGCGATGCCCGTCAGGCAGGCCTGGCCGTAGCCGCGGCGGGGCTCGGCGACGACCTCTGCGCCCAGCCCGCGGGCGACTTCGGCGGTGCGATCGCGGGAGCCATTATCGACGACCACCACTTGGCTGGCACCCTCGGGAATGTCGCGCAGCACCTTGCCGATGGCTTGCTCCTCGTCGAGGGCGGGAANGACGACGGCAATGGCGGGAGGCGAATCCATCTACTGCGCGATTTGGCGTCTTTAGAGATTGTTCTCCAACCAGAGAAAGAGCAGGTCGAGCGCCTCGGGGACATTATTGAGCAGTTCNAAACCGTGATCGGCCGAATTTTGGAAGACTCGCAGATCCTTCGGCTCGGCCGTCAGCGCCTCGAGACTNCGGGCGAAATCGGCGTAGCTAAGGGAGATATCAGGCCCCTGTAGTTGATCCCCTTCACCGACCATAAAGAGTATCGAGCGCGGACCGAAGGGATCGATGCCATCGCCCACTAACAGCGGCTCGAGCGACGAAGCCTCCCACAAGCCGGGCGACAGCGAAATACCCGTCCTGATCTGCTCGGGAAAAACGCCCAGACTCACATAGGCCACATTGGCCCCGGACCCGCTGCCGATTACCGCGACGCGATTGGGATCGACCCCCGACTGGCTCTGCAACCANGTGAGCGCGGCGTGGACGTCGAGAAAACTGTTTTCGAGATCGNCNAACTNNAGGACCTGGCGATCCTCGGGCAGCGGCGTGTCGCCGTGGCCGCGCATATCGATGGCCAGCACCGCGTAATTNCGCTCGAGCAATTCGACANAGGCGCTGGTGCTGNNCAGCCAATCGCCTTTGTCGCCGNNGAGATCGTGGAGCAGGATTACCACNGGNAGGGCCTGGCCGCCGCNCAACGCACCGAAGAGCGCACTGACCTCAACCCCGTCATTAGCGGCGAAACTNACNTCGGTAATNGGGTAGNCCCGGCCCTGTCCTGTGGGAACTTCCGGACCGGTGATTTGCAGGCCGGGATCGTCGTCGCTACAGCCCGCGATGGCGATGCCGAGAAAAAGCACCAGCCCATACCTGCGCAGCAATTCGCCCATTGAGCAACTCCTCGCAAAGGCGCGCACTTACCCGGAGCAAAATCCCTACTGCGAGCGACCGCATCGCCAACGCGCCTATTTTCGTAAGTACTTGAAGTTAAATAAACAATCTGGCCAACTAACTGTCAACCAACCCGCCTTGACGGTGGAAATCATTGCATCCTATCTTCCCCTGCCATGATCCGCGTCGACCAGATCAGCTTCGATTTTCCCGGGCCCATCCCCGCCCTCCGCTCTATCGATCTCGCCATCGCTCCGGGCGAAGCCGTGGCGGTCGTCGGGGCCAATGGCTCGGGCAAGACGACGCTGGCCCGTTGCTTGAATGGCCTGCACATCCCGCAACGGGGCCGCGTCTTCGTCGATGACCTCCCCACCGACGACCCCACTCTGCTGCCGCAAATCCGCCAGCGGGTGGGCATGGTGCTGCAAAATCCCGACGACCAGCTCGTCGCGACCACGGTCGCGGCCGAATTGGCCTTCGGTCTCGAGAATCTGGCCCTGCCCGGCGACGAAATACAACGGCGAGTCGAAGAGGCACTGGCGGCCTTCGACCTGCAATCCTATCGGCACTACCCGCCCCACCATCTCTCGGGGGGCGAAAAACAGCGCGTGGCCATTGCCGCGGTGGTGGCGATGCGACCTCGCTACCTGATCTTAGACGAACCCACCGCCCTGCTCGATCCGCACGGCCGCCGCCAGGTAGCCACCTTGCTGGAAACCCTGCGCGCCAGCTATGGCATCGCCACGATCCTCATCACCCAATTGCCCGCCGAAGCCGCCCGCGCCGACCGCCTCGTCGTCCTGCACCAAGGGCGCATACACGGCGATGCCGCGCCGCGGGACCTCTTTGCCGATGCCGCCCGGTTTCGCGATCTGGGCCTGGACCTCCCCTTCGCCCCCGCTCTGGCCAAACGCCTGGCACTGGATGAACACCCCCTCGATTTGGATGCACTGGCCGACGCGTTGGCGTCGCGCCGTGCAGCGGCGCCGACATCGGAGTGGATGCCACCACCACCGCCGTCGTCCGGCCCGAGCAAATTGCGCACCGCCGACCTCAGCCACATCTACAACGCACATCTGCCCACCCGGCACCAGGGCATCAGCGATATCGATCTCGACGTAACCGCCGGATCGGTCGTAGCGTTGATCGGCGCCAGTGGTTCGGGCAAGACGACCCTAGCCCAACACTTCAATGCCCTGCTCAAGCCCTCGCGCGGCAGCGTACTGCTCGACGGCGTCGATATCTGGTCGCAAGCCCAACGCCAGGTGCGGCAACGCGTGGGACTGGTTTTTCAATTTCCCGAGCTGCAGCTCTTCGCCGAAACTGTCGCCGCAGACGTGGCCTTCGGCCCGGACAATCTCGGCTTCCCCCGCGATCGGATCGACGCGCTCGTCGCCGATGCGCTGGCGATGGTCGGCCTGCCTCCAGCGCAATTTGCCGCGCGAGCGCCGCTATCGCTCAGTGGTGGCGAAAAGCGCCGCGCTGCCCTGGCGGGCATCCTGGCGATGGACCCAGAGGTACTCGTTCTAGACGAACCGACTGCCGGGCTCGATCCGCGCGGGACCGCCGATCTGGCCCTGCTCTGCCAACGCCTGCAGCAACAGGGGCGAACCCTGGTATTAATCAGCCACGATATGGACCTGGTCGGCCGCCTGGCTACGCACGTGGTCGTCATGCAACAGGGTCAGATCCACTTGCAGGGTCCGGCTCGCACGGTGCTGGCGGATGCGCGCTTCGACGGACTGAGCGGCCTCGAACCCCCAGCGGCAGTGCAATTGAGCCATGCCCTCAAGCGGCGCGGCATCGCGCTGTCAGGGGTACCATTGACCCTGGAGGAAACCGCCGCCTGGCTCGCCCCGCTGCTGGCCCGGCAACCTTGAAAACCCTTCACCACGGAGAGCAACCATAACTCATGGCTGAATATACCGCCGACCTGCTCGTGCGCCAGGGCCGCATCGTCGATCCGGCTAGCGACACCGACGCCCCCGGCGACATCCTCATCCGCCAGGGCCGCATCGCCCAGAGCGGACCCGACCTGCAAGCGCCCCCGGATACGCCTATCCTCGAGGCGCGGGGACTGGTCGTCGCCCCCGGCTTTATCGATGTCCACACCCACCTGCGCGAACCGGGATTCACCCACAAGGAAACCATTGCCAGCGGCACGGCGGCGGCCGCGGCCGGCGGCATCTGCGCGGTCTGCGCCATGCCCAATACCGATCCGCCCCCCGACAGCGCCGACCACATGCGCCTGGCGCTCAATTGCGCCAAAACCGCCGCTGTGCGCTATTATCCAATCGCCTGCGTGACCATCGGCCGCAAGGGCAATGGCAGACTGGCACCCCTGGAAGAACTGGCGGCTCTCGGCGCGGTGGCCTTTTCCGACGACGGCGACCCCGTCGAAGACGAGGCGCTGATGCGCCGCGCGCTCGAAATTGCCCGCGATCTCGACCGGCCGATCTTTCCCCACGAGGAAGTAAAGGCGCTGACGGCGGGCGGCTGTATGCACGAAGGCGAGGTCTCCAACAGGCTCGGCGTCAAGGGTATGCCCGCAGCCGGCGAGGAGCAGATGATCGCCCGCGATATCGAACTGGTGCGCCAAACTGGCGGCCCGCTGCATATCGCCCATATCAGCACCGCCGGCAGCGTCGAGCTAGTGCGCCGCGCCAAGGCCGATGGCCTACCCGTCACCTGCGAGGTGCTGACCCATCACTTCGTGCTGACGGACCGCGAAGTGGAGACCCAGGGCACCGCCGCCAAGATGGCCCCACCCCTGCGCGGCGCGGAAGATGTCGCGGCCATGTGCGCCGGGCTCGCCGACGGCACCATCGATATAATCTCCACCGACCACGCGCCGCATAGCGCTGCGGAGAAAGCCCTGCCGCTGACCGAAGCTCCCATGGGCATCGTCGGCTTAGAGACAGCCATCGGTCTCACCTTCCGCTACCTGGTCGAGCCCGGCGTACTGACGCTCAGCGAAGCCATCGCGCGCTGGACCTGCAATCCAGCGCGCATCCTGCGCCTGCCCGGAGGCCGGATCGCAGAAGGTCAACTCGGCGATCTGACGATTCTGGATATCGACCGCGAATGGACAGTAAACCCGGCGACCTTCCGCTCCAAGTCGCAGAACACGCCCTTTGGCGGCTACCGTCTCAAGGGCAAAGCCGCAGCCACCATCATCGGCGGGCAGGTCGTCTATAGTGATTTCGCGGATTAGTCCAGCGGCCGGAAGGCATCGGGCCAGTGCTCGACATCGGCGCGATCGGCAAGCAGCGAGACGGCGATAACGTCGAAGCGGCAGACCGCGTCAGCGGCGGCGCAGTGCTGCAAATACTGGCGGGCCACCCGGGTCAGGCGCCGGCGCTTGGCCCGATCGACCCGCTGTTCGGGCCGCGCCGTACCGCGGGTGGTTTTGACCTCGACGAAGACCAATTCGTCTCCATCTTTGGCAACCAGGTCGAGTTCGCTGCCGGCGGCGCGATAGCGGCGTGCGAGAATCTGATAGCCGCGGGATTGCAGATAGTCGGCGGCTTCGGTCTCGCCCTTGCGGCCGGTATCTCCGAATTTGTGCTGGCGCTCGCGGTAAATCGCCCGCAATTCTTCCAACTCGCCCGCGCCGATCTGGTCCGCCGCCTGCTTAATCAGTTGCGCCAGACGCTCCAGTTCGCCGGGCGTGGCGCAATCGTAGAGCCCCTCTGCAAAGCTCGCATAGAGCTCGGACCGCGGCTCGGCAACCA
>PBOD01000223.1 GCA_002724215.1 Gemmatimonadota bacterium
TGGTATCGAGTTGGTATTACGAAGGCCCATCCCAGCGCGGTGCACAGTATACCTACTCGGATCAGGCGATTGAGATGGCATTGACGCTGCGCCAGACGCAAGGGTTTGTCACGTCGTTGTGGCGTTTGATGGGCTTGGAGGAGATGTTGGTCGTGCCCGACTATTCGACGCTGTGTCGTCGGCAAGCGGATCTAACGATCGCGTTGCCGGTGCGGCCTGCGGACGGCCCGATCGATCTGGTAGTCGATTCGACGGGATTGAAAGTCTATGGCGCGTCGACGCGACGGACCTGGCGCAAACTGCACCTGGGGATCAACGCCGATACCCAGGAGATCGGCGCGCAGCAGATGACGGATGCCTATGGGGATGATGTCCGGCAACTCAAGGCCCTTGCTGGTGCAGATCGACACGCCGGTCGCCCGGTGCTACGGCGATGGTGCCTCGACGGAACCGTTTCTGGCATGGTTCCCCGGCGTCGAGCGAGAGCAGGTGGAAGCAGTTCTTTATCACGAAGTAAAGGCGCTTGCGCGAGGCTGGTGAGCAAGAAGGGACCAAACGCCCGAAACCAGGCCCCGAGCGGTTACAATGCTTTTTCTATATCCCTTCTGAAGCTAGCGAATACATCCTCTACATTCTTGCCCAAAGGCGCCAGCCGGTCAGCCTCTAGATCCACGGCATAAGCGTGCAAGAAGAAATGCCGAAACGCCAAATAGGGCCTTAACGCATCTGAGGTAGAGGCTGAAATCAAGTCATTGGAAACCGCAAGATTCGCCAGGTCACGATGCCAGGAAGGACCATCCGGCATACCCAATCCACGGTCTTGGACTACCTGCTTAAGGACGTTTTCAATGCCGTTATAGAAATTGTGCAGCAGCGTGGACAAACCCGCCAATTCGAGCGCAGACAGACCGGCGTAGGCCTGGTCTTGGGGAAAGGCTTCCAGAACGCGTTCGATCTGTTCGTATTCGGCTTCAACCCGCGTTCTGAGCGGCGTCATACAGCGGCACCCCTTCCTGGCGTATCAGGCGGGTGAACTTCGAATCCTGTGATAGATCGACCAGGTCGACGGGCTTGGAGACGCAAAAAAGCAAATCGCCGTAGAAACGGTAAAAGTCATTGGCAGGTAGGCCCTCTACGCCCAAATCAATATCGCGCCCTTCGCGCACGGGATCCGCACTGGAGCCGAAGAGGACTAAACGCTTGATCCGATAGGTCTTGGCAGTGCGGGTGATGGCTTCTCTGTCTTTATCCAGTATCATTGCTAAGCAATTTGCTTAAGATGTAAAATCTGCATCGGCGACAAAATAAATTTAATCATGAATGATAACCCTTACAACTATATCAAGGCCGGTGTGATTCCATTTGACACGGTATGTTTTACTGTCGATAAGTAGAGATGCTGTTGAAGCACGAGAGCTACTGACTCAGTGTTGCAATCGGCCTTGGTCTTTTGAAAAGCCCACCTCAGCTACCTGGGCTCTTATTCACCTTCGTGCAGTGCCGACTCAGCCGACAGCATCCCCTTGAGCTGTTCGACCTTCCGTTCCAGCGCCTCGACTTCCAGGTGCTGAAAGAGCTTGGCCAGGACATCCTGCTGGGCATCCAGCTTATTGAACAGTTTGACCTTGCAGCCATACGGCCCTTCACTCACCTCCTGGATTGCCGCCTGAACGGCATCGTCCAGTTCTGTCGAGGCATGCAACACAATGCCGTGATGGATTAGGTGGCGAAGTCCCACTGCTGTTGGGGTGGGGACCGAGGTGGATTAAGCGGCGGGGGCTGGGTCGGTAGCCCACACTGTGCAGATAGCGCCGAATGGATGCGGGATAGGTAAGCGCGGCGATCAGGCGCAGTCGTCCGCCATAGGCGGGTCAGCGGGTCACATCGAGGGCGAAGACCCGGGCTAACAAGACCGCCCAGGAGATCCGAGGGGCCGGCCGACGCCGGGAGTCAAGCGCCAGGCGGCGGTGGGCGGGTACGACCTGGCTGCGATGACGGGCATTGGGCGCGTTGGCTGGGATGGAAAGGCCGTGGCGCAATCGGAATTTCCTGTGGTTATGGGGGCTTTGTGCGGCGTTGCTGGCGTTAGTGGGTTACGCCCGTTTCGCTCTGGGCATTTTGCTGGTCTAGCGGGGGACCGGTTTCGCGGATCAGGCGGGCGTATGCGCCGGTGAGCAGGGGGCGCGCGAATCGGCCGATAAAATCTTCGCGGATCGCCGACTGCGAAAAACGCCTGGCGCCGCGGGCCTGGGCGGCGAGGAATTGCGCGATCGAGTCGGTGGCTTCGGGAGCGAAATGGGCACCCAGGCCCGCGGCGGCGTATTCCTTGAGTTCGCTGTGTTCGGCCGCCAGGGCCAGGATGGGTAGACCCGCCGCCAGGTAGCTATAGGTTTTGCTGGGGATGGCCAGGCCTTCCATCGCCGGCGCGAGGCTGACGATGCCGATATCGGCGAGGGAGAGAAAGCGCTCGAGTGTCGTCTTGTGCTGGTAGGGGAGCAAGAGGGCGTTGCCGATGTCGTATTCTTCTATGGCCTTTTCGATCAAATGGCGCTTGGTGCCGTCCCCCATGAAGATAAATTGGATTTGGTCGTTGGTGCTGCAGGCTTTGAGAATTTCGACCAGCGCCTCAATCTCCTGGGCCATGCCCATATTGCCCGCGTAAATCGCGGTATAGACATCCACTAGGCCGAGCTCTCGTAGCAAACTCTGGTCCTTGGCGCGGACGGGCCTTATCTTCTCGGGGTCGGCCCAGTTGGTTATGCGATATACCGAATCTTGGGCGTTAGCCAGGGAGCGAATATGGTCTTCCATCGGCCCGCTGATTGCGACGACAGCATCGGCTCGGTTTAGCAGGTGGCGGTTGAGGCGCTGACTCAGCCGGAACACCGGTCCCTGTGACATCATGCCGAGGGCCCGGGCGGTTTCGGGATAGAGGTCCTGGACGCAGTAGATGAAGCGCCATTTTTTGGTCCGTTGCGCGATCCGGCCCAGAATGGCTACTAGCGGCGGGTCGGTAAAGGTGAGTATGTGAGTATAGCGGTCGGGTGCCGTTTTGGCGATCCAGGCCAGCGATGACAGGTAGAAAAAGGCGAAGTCCATCATCCGGTCCAGCGCGTTGTCGCGGCCGAAGCGGGTTGAAAGAATGCGCCGAATATGGACGTTTTTGATCCGTTCGTTGCGCCCTGAGAGTACGGACATCGATACATAACCGAGATCACCGGTCAAGACGGTAACGGCAATGCCGGCGGCGGCCAGGTCTTCCGCCAATTCTTCCACCAGCTGGCCGGTGGCGGCCATACCGCCGTAATAGCGGTTGACCAATAGCGCGCGGCAGGGGTTGGGTGGCCGATCGGCCTCGCGTAAGATCGCCTGTTCGCGCGACTGGTCATAGGCGTCGGCGATCGCGGTAAAGGAGAGCTTCCTGGCATCTTTGAGCCTGGAGTCAATCGCGGCATCCCCGTAGACGCTCAACCGGCCGCCCGACAAGGGCATGGTCAATTCTGATTGCAGTGTCCCCGCTTGCGGCGATGCGGACCAGTGGTGGAGTGCCAGGCCCGAGGTGGCTTGCAGGCTCAGGCCGGTATAGTTCAATTCTCGGGCGGCCATGCACAGGATATCCCAGCTCTCAGACGGGTCGGTCGTCGTCTGGAGCTTTAGCTCGGCGGCGAGCCGGTAGTAGTGCATACTCTTGAGCAAGGCGTTGGTCGTGTTTCTGTCCGTATGCAAGGTGAGTCGGTCTGGGATCCTGAGCAGGAGTAACAGCGCGACTATGATCAGGGTTGTGACCAGGGCCAGGATTTCGACGAGTCCGGCCACAATGCCGCTCTGCATCATCGTGATCGCCAGTATAAAACCGGCGAAATATGCCCCGCTGCTGCCGAGGGCGGGTCGCACGGGGCCGGTGTGCGATAAGTGGCCCAACAGGCTCCCCGCCAGCAGGCAACAGACGATGATGGTGCGATACTCGTCGAGGCTGAATGCCACACCCAACAAGACGAGGATTAGCAGTAGCAGGAAGGTTTGGAAAGCGGGTAACAGGCGGTAAAGCAGGTCGAGCAGGTTGACTAGGCCGACGATCCACATCAGGCTCAATAGCAGGTCGCTGCTGGGGCGGAGCAGGGGATTGCCGATGACGGATGGATCGATCCGGAAACCATAATGGTAGGCTATGACGGCGACGGCTGACTGCAACACCAGGCGCAAGGGCCGCTTGAGATTGAACAGGTCCTGTACAATGCCGACCGCGAGTATGGCGCAAGATCCGAAGAGTAAACCTCGCATCTGCAATGGGACGGTGTACATGTTTTCGCTTACCTGGTTCTTGAGCAGCAATAGCAGGGAAATACCGAAGATGAAAGGCAGGCCCATCGCCAGCCCGCCGAGGGTGGGGCTTTGTTGTTTGCGGGGCGAATGGCCCCGGGGGCGGATGCGGATCCCTTGGGCGAACCAGGATATCTTGGGGGCGAGCCAGTAACTGGCGAAAAGGCTGCTGAGAAGGAGGCCGATATAGGTTTTATAGGGAAAGTTACTCAGGAATTCTATCATCTGTGTTTATCGCTCCATATGGGCGACGAGCACATACCATCGCCAATGTAAAGATAGACGGTCTACTCGCCGCCAGGCAAGGATTTGCCGTGCCGCCGGTCGCGGGAAAAGGAGTTGAGCAGTGAAAATATTGGTTACAGGGGGGCTGGGCGTAGTCGGTCTTCCGTTAGTCGCCGAACTCAGGTCCAAGGGGCACGAGGTGTGGATCTGCGATTTGCACCAGCACCACGACCCCTTTTATCTCCGCTGCGACGTCAGGCACTTGCGCCAGGTGCAGGCGCTTTTCGCCGGGCGCTCGTTCGATTGCGTGTATCATCTCGCTGCCGAGTTCGGGCGCCACAACGGGGAGGATTATTACGAAAACCTCTGGGCGACCAATGTCGTCGGCACCAAGAATGTGCTGACAGTCCAGCGCAAACAGGGCTTTCGTCTGGTTTTTTTCAGCAGCTCCGAGGTCTACGGCGACTACGACGGGGTGATGAGCGAGGATGTGATGGAGGACGTCGCGATCCGGCAGATGAATGACTACGCGATGACTAAATGGGTTGGCGAAATGCAGGTGGCCAATGCGGCCGAATTGTGCGGGACCGAGACCGTGCGGGTCCGCCTGTTCAACATCTACGGCCCCGGCGAGTATTATTCCCCGTACCGCAGTGCGCTTTGCATTTTCTGTTACCGCGCTCTAACTGGTCAGCAGTACCAGGTCTACACCGACCACCACCGGACTTCGCTCTATATCGATGACGCAGTGCGTACTCTGGGCAATATCTGCGAGCGCTTCACGCCGGGCGAAGTATACAATATCGGCGGCACGGAATACCACGATATGCGCGCCGTTTCTGCCATGGTGCTGGATTACCTGGGGCGGGATGACGATATAGTGGAATACGTCGAATCCGAGCCGATGACGACTCGGGACAAAAAGGTCGATACTGCGCGGGCGGCCCGAGATTTAGGGCATGCTCCAACCGTCGCCCTGGCCGAGGGCATACCCCGGACCATCGAGTGGATGAAAGGGATCTACGCCGGTTGAGGGGCACCTAGCTTGTCGAATGGGCGATGTCTACATATTATAAGTGATAATCAATGACCAAAGGAGGTGCTATAGGGCCGATTGCTATAGTTTATTTTATATGTACCAAGTCCTTATTTTTATAGGTTTTTGATGCGCAAACGGCTCCTGCTTAAACCCGTACTCGCGGTCGTTGATTTCATCATCCTGACCGGGACTTTCCTGCTGGCCTACTGGCTTCGCTTTCAACTCGAATTTCTGCCCGCAGTCCCCGTTCCCTCCTTCGAACTCTATTTTCGCTTTTCCTTCCTGGTAGGCATACTGGGTTTCGCCATGCTCTATGCTTTGGGCATGTACCGCCTGCGCCACCTGTCTTTCGGTCTCGAGGATTTTTTCGGCATTTTCCGCGCCGTGACATTCAGCGCGCTGATCGTCATGGTGATGAATTTCGTATTCCGCGGTTACATCGCCTCCTACGACGTAGAGACCTATTCGCGGTTGATCATTTTCATTTCCTGGTTGCTGGGTTTAATCTCGCTCAGCCTCTGGCGGATTAGCACATCGCTGGTGTTCAAGCGCTACCGCAAGCGCGGCAAGGGCTTAAAGAATGTGATTATCATCGGCACCGACGAGACGGCCCGGAGTTTTTGCCGGGCGATACAGCGCAATGTCGATTTCGAATACCGGCCCCTGGGCTTTTTGAGCAATGGCACCGTCCCCGCCGCCGAGGAGGTCGAGGGGCTGCAGGTAATGGGCGATGTCGACGACTTGCCGGCTATCTTCCAGCGCGAAGTCGTCAACGAAGTGGTGCTGACCTGCATGGACATGGACACCGAGCAGGTGGCCCACACGATAAAAGCCTGCGAGCGGGCCGACGTGCAGTTCAGTATGATCCCCGGCTTCTTCGAAATCCTCACCCGAGAAATGAGCGTACAGGAAGTGGCCGATATTCCCATTTTTCAACTGGAGGAACGGATCTTTCAGCGCTGGGGGCGTCTGGTCAAGCGGGGGATCGATATCGCCGTGGCGCTGGCGGTACTGGGCATCCTGGCCCCGGTGTGGATCCTGGTGGCGCTGGGCATCACGCTAGAATCGCGGGGTGGGGTGATATTCAAACACGCGCGCGTTGGCAAGGGCGAAAAGGTGTTCTCGATGTGGAAATTTCGCTCGATGTACGCGGATGCCGAAGCCCGTCGCGGCGAGATCGAGGACCAATACGCGTCGACCGATGCCTTGCTCAGGGCGCCCGAGGATGCGCGGGTCACGCGGGTGGGGCGGTTGTTGCGCCGATTCAGTATCGACGAGATCCCGCAGTTGTACAATGTGCTAAAAGGGGAGATGAGCGTGGTCGGTCCGCGTCCCCACATGCCGGCCGAAGTTGCCCATTACAAAGATTGGCAACGGCGCAAGTTCGACGTGCTCCCGGGTATGACCGGGCTGACGCAGGTGCGGGGCCGCAAAGACCTCTCGTTAGATGACATGGTGCGGTTGGATATCTACTATATAGAAAAATGGTCGCCATTTTTGGACTTGCAGATCCTGCTCAAGACCATTCCGGCCGTCCTTTGGGGCAAGGGGGCGTATTGAATATCTTGCTTGAGGTCCGCGCGATGAATTACGAGAAGAAGTTGTTTGCCTTTTGCGGCTCGCTGGCAGGCGATGTGTACCCGTAGTCGGCCAAACCAGAGCGCGTGTTCATAGATTCGTGTCGTATTTTTTGCCGCCGCGGGCTGTACGGCAAATGGAGCCGTCGTCTATCGGCGGTTGCAAGCCAGTGATTCGAGCGGAGTCGAATCACGAAATCGCGCATCTGCTGGTGCAAAAATGTAGCCACTGGTAGCTGATAAATTCGCGATCCGCCAACAAGCAGCACCGATCAGCCGGCAAATAGGCTCTTATTTGACCAGCGCCGCAATCTGTTTGAACTCCGCCGATCCCGCCTGCTTTAGCAACTCAAACAAACACATCTCCACGCTGGTGATTTCCGCACCCACCTGGCGCATTCGCTCCAGCCCCAGCGTTTTGTTTGCCGCCGTGCGCGAGGAGACCGCGTCGGATACGATCTCTACGTGGTGGCCAGTGCTGAGCAAATCGCGTGCGGTCTGCCAGACGCAAATGTGGCTCTCGATGCCGGCGAGCAGAATCTGGCGGCGGCCGCTGGCGCGCAGGGTGTCCTGGAAGGCGTCGAGGCCGCAGGCGGAGAAGCAGGTCTTGGCCAGAGGCTGCTGATCGTGCAACAGCTCGGCGACTTCGGGGATGGTCGGGCCGAGGCCCCTGGGATACTGCTCCAGCCACAGGATGGGCAATTCCAGCGCCTTGGCGCCCTGGACCAAGATCTGCAGGTTGCGGTAGAGCGCCTCTTTGTCATGCATCCGTGCGGCGAGTTTGCCCTGAATGTCGATCAGTACCAGGGCGGCGTGGTCGCGCTGCAACATTAGATGTAGCCGGTCGAGCCGTCGGGCCGCGTCGGGGAGGAGCGCTCCCAGTGGATGTACTCGTCGTCGCTGAAAGCGTCCTCGTTGATTTCGACGCCCAGACCCGGGCGGTCGGGCCGGAGTTGCAGGTAGCCATCGACTGGCAGGTAGGGCTCATCGACCCAGTCGTTCCAGTCTGATTCGGTGGGCAGAATATATTCGAGAATCTTGAAGTTGGGCGCCGAGGCGCAGAAGTGGAGGTTGACCGCAGTGGCCAGGGGACCCATCGGGTTGTGCGGGGCGATGCTGACGTAGTGGGCTTCGGCGATGGCGTTGATTTTGCGCATTTCGAGCAGGCCGCCGCAGACGCAGATATCGGGCTGGATGATGTCTGCGCCCTGGTTGGCCATCAGATTGAGAAACTCGAAACGCGCGTAGAGGCTCTCGCCGGTGGCCAAAGGCACCTGCATTTGCGATTTGAGCGAGGTCCAGGCCGGGATGTGCTCGGGGCGCAGCGGCTCCTCGTAGAAGAAGGGGTCATATGGGGCGAGCGCATTGGCTAGTTGCAGCGCGCGAATGGGCTCGAAGATCTTGGCGTGCGGGTCGAAAGCGAATTCCCAGTCGTCGGGACAGTTGACGCGCAATTGCTCGAAATACCGGGTGGCTTCGGTACAAACGCGGCCCCAGCGGTTGGCGTCGGGGTCGAGCTTGTAGGGGCTGGTCTTGAAGGCGGTAAAGCCGTATTCCTCGTTGAGGCGCCTGGCCTGGTCGGCGGCTTCTTTGCCATCGCGGCCACCGATGCCGCGGTAGACGCGGACCTTGTCGCGGGCGTGACCGCCCAATAATTGATACACCGGCACGCCTGCGGCCTTGCCGGCGATATCCCACAGCGCGTGGTCTATGCCCGATATCGCCGACAGGCCGATGCCGCCGGGCGGAAAGCGAAATTGCTGGTGCAGCTTCATCATGATGAATTCTATGCGGCGCGGGTCGATGCCCTTGATCAACTCGAAGCAGTAGTCGACGGTGGGGCCGACCGCCATATCGGGGCCGATCGAATAGGTCTCACCCCAGCCGGTGATGCCCTCGTCGGTCTCGACCTTGACCAAGACGCGGGGGCGGTTGCCGAAGCGGGCGACGATGGGAGTGATGGCGGTGATTTTCATAGGGGCCTCTATTGGAAGAAGAGCGGGTAGGGGGCGTTTGCGGCTTCGCGCTGAATCAGGCTTATCAACTCCATGGTGTGGTAGTCGCCCCACATTGCCGATTCGCCACAGGGGATCTTGCGGCCTTTGGGGATGTAGTCCCAGTTGTTGGGGCGGTGGTAGATGGCGTGGAGGGTGATGCCCTGGTGCTTGGTATCGGTGGACATATAGGGCTCGGCAAGCAGCGCCTGGGCGATAGTAAAGGCGGCGGCGCGGTAGCGCTTGCCCNGGGTTGCGTCNCCCTTGCCCAGCAGATAATTGCCGAGGCGCAAATAGCCCTGGCCGCAGATGGCGGCGGCCGAGCTGTCGAGCGGCTCGATGTCGTTGTAGGGGTCGGAGGCCTTGGCGGCGATTTTGCCGAAAGAGGCGACGCCGGGCGCACCGGTGTCCCAGAAGGGGATGCCGTCGGCGAAGCTGTTGGCGATGTGGAACTCGGCGGTGGCGATGGCGGCCTTTTCCATCATNCTGACCAATTTGCGCTTGCCGCCGTGNGGCTTGAGTGCGGCGTCCTTGAGGGTGGCGAAATATTCGAGCTGCTCGGCGTAGCCGGTGAGCACCCACGACAGGCCGCGCGTCCAGGTCGAGAAGGGCGTGTAGCCCTGCTGGGTGCTGGGGCAGCGGTACTGGCCGTCGCTGGTNTTGAAGATAGACTCGTGCACCACGCGGCCGGGCACGTCCCAGGTGTCGCGGCCCTCACCGTAATAGACATTGAAACGGGCATTAGTGATTGCGTGTTCGACCAGGCGGCCCAGCAGGTCAATGCGCTTGTCGCCCTCGCCCATCAGCGCGTGACCGAGCTGGTGCGCGGTGCCGAGGATGCGCAGCGAGCGCATGGTGTCGGAGAACAGCGAGTGCGGCCCGTTGAAGGAGTGGATAAAGCCGGTGCCGTAGGCGGTCTCGGTCCAGCGCGCGGCCTGCACGGCGCCCGAGAGCTTGATCGCCAGCTCGTAGAATTCTAATTCCCGCTGGTCGTGCGGGAAGCGGCCTTCGAGCATCAGGCGGCGCAAGTTGCCGTAGGTGGAGAGGTTGTTGAACCCGTGGTCGTGGACGCCGACGTGCGAGACGTGCGGGGCCATGTGTTTGACCGTGCGGTTGCGGCCGAGCTTTAAGAAGCGCTCGTCGTCGGTCATATCGTACTGGAGGATGGCGCAACCGTATTGGAACCCCTGCGTCCACTCGGTCCAGCCGCGGGTGNTGTAGCGGCCTTGCTGGGTGAAGACGGGGGTGCCGCGGGCGGGGTTCCACTTTTTGTCGAGATCGAGGATTTTTGCGGCGGTGAGGTCGAGGAATTTGTGGATCGAAGGGAGGAGTTTTTTAGCGGTCAGGCGGCGATCGGGTTTCACTGCAAGGCTCCTTTGGTNAGGTGGCCGGAAAGATAGGCCCGNGATCTGCCAGGGTCAATATGGTGGTAGGGGGTGGCNTTTGTTAGTTTTGGCGGGGGATTTTGGAGGTTGATGGTTCGCGCGGGGGAATTTCCCGGCGTTTATTCTCGCCCGCCATCCCTGGCGGGCTCCGAGGTCTCTTTCCGATTTCGCTATCCTGTAAAATCGGCAAGAGAAATCCNCTCTGGGGAATCTCCCCGAGCGGACCTCAGTAGAAGCTATAGTNTGAAGGGGTGCAGTTATGNGTATACCTGAAAGTGGGATAGAGATAAGGGTGAGGGAAGAAGCGGGCATTGGGCGCGAGCGCTGGCCGTTGACAAGGGGGGTGCCACTGCCTGCGGGAGCAGTGGAGGGAATGGACGGGCTGAGGCTGGTAGATGGCGCGGGAGCAGAAGTCGCCGCGCAGTTTAGCGTGCTGGGCACGTGGCCCGACGGCAGCGCGAAGTGGATATTGGTGGATTTTCAGGGCGATGTAGAGGCCGGNGGCGAAGCNGTATACTCATTGCAAGCTGGCGCGGCGCAAGCNGTGGAAGAGTGCGTCGAAATCATCGACGGCGAGGAGCGCGTCGAGNTCTGCACCGGGCCGTTGCGNTTCGGCGTCGGCAAAAAGTCNTTCGCCCTNTTTGATGGGGTGGAGCTCGGCGNGCGGACGGGAGGGGAATTTGCGCCCGAAACCGAAGTCGCGCCGCGCGGCGGGGGCGACGCNTGGGCCAGGATCTGCGAATCGGAATTCANGGGNGGCACCGCGCGGCGGATTTANGGGATGGGCGGCGATTGTCTGGCGTCGGCGGGGGCGGAGGAATACAGCGTTNCAGTAGAAGAGGCCGGTCCCTTGCGGGCGGTGATTTGTTGCAAGGGCGCCTACGAAGCGGTTGCGCCGATGCATCACTACGCGGGTTATCGTCCCCTGCGCTTTGCGACGCGGATTTACGCCTATGCCGGCAAGGCGCAGGTGCGGGTGGTGCACACGATAATCGCCACCTGCAACCCGCGCGAGACGGAAGTGGACGAACTCGGTCTGCGGGTGCCGCTGCCGCAGGGGACGCGCTGCGGGATTGAGGCCGGTCGGGTGATGGAGGGCGCGATGGCGCCGGGGCGCTACGCGCTGCTGTCGCAGCGGCTGGACAACCACTTTTATCTCGAGGAAAGGGAGGGGGTGGAGCGCGCGGTACGCGCCGAGGGGGAGCGGGCCGGCGGCTGGGTCTATGCTGAAAACAGCCGGGCCGGTGTCGGGGTAGCGCTGCGGCACATGGCAGAGGAATATCCCAAGGCGCTGGGCGTTGGGGACAGGGGCATTGACCTCTACTTCTGGCGCGACCCCGACGGCCGGCGGCTGAGCTTGAAACGCTACGCTGAGGAAGTGGCCTGGCACGAGGGCGAGGGTGTGTATGCCGATGGTACCGGAACGGCCAAGAGCAGCGAGTTTTTTGTCGACTTCTGCCAGGCGGGTGCGATGGATCCGGACCGTTTGCGGGGTTTGCTGGCGCAGCCGCAAGTCGCGGTTGATCCAGAGTGGGTGGCGGCCAGTGGCGCGGTGGGGGAATTCGCCACGGGCGCGGGATTTCCCAAATCGGACCGGATGCTGACGGGTTTTATCGACTGGATGGCGGGGCATATCGAGCGCTACCGCTGGAAGGGCTTCTTCGACTGGGGCGATGTGATGGCAACCTGGGAGGAAGAGGCCGGCGGCTGGCGTTTCAAGGGGCGCTGGGGTTGGTGCAATAGCGAGTGGGATCCGCGCTACGGGGTGTGGATGGAGTATTTGCGCAACGGGCGCTGCTACGATCTGGCCGAGGCGATGACGCGGCATTCGCTGGATGTTGACACCTGCCACTATCATCCTTTTCGGCCCTACATGGTCGGCGGTTGTTTCCGCCACAGTATGGACCACTTCGGCGACGAGACCTGCTCCTCGCACACCTTTATCGACAACTGGGTCCTCTACTACTACATAAGCGGCGATTTGCGGGCGTTGGAGGTATTGCGCGGTGCAGGCGAGTTTTTCCTGCGCTTCCGCTGGACCGACGATCCGCGCTATAGCTTCAGCCTGCGCTCGATCGGCAACGCATTGCGGGGGCTGGTCTACGTCTACGAGTTGACGGGCGAGGAGCGCTTCTTAAAGCGCGCTGAGCAAGTATTCGCTGCCGTCGCCGCTGGCCAGAACGAAGACGGCAGCTGGCACAAGCGCTTCCAGACCACCACCGCGGACAAGCTGCCCGACCAGGGGCCCTATGGCATGGCCACCGAGGGCACGACGCTGGCGGTGGAGATGGGTACGGCCGCGCCCTTCAGCGACGAGGAGTACTTCGCGCTCGGGCGGCACTTCCACGAGTTGAAAAGGGT
Organism: Gemmatimonadota bacterium; assembly: GCA_002724215.1. Classification (GTDB taxonomy): domain Bacteria; phylum Latescibacterota; class UBA2968; order UBA8231; family UBA8231. The sequence continues at coordinate 12,902 of PBOD01000223.1, forward strand.
GCTGCCCTACGAGGAGCAGAAGGGCTACCAGAGCCACTACCTGCTGGTCGGTATAGAGCGTTTGCACCGGCTGACCGGTCGCGACGACGTGGCGCAGGTCTTCGTCAAAGCGGTCGACTGGTTTTGTGGCGGCCAGGGTGTCTTCGACGCCGGGCATGCCGTCGCGCAGGGCTACCACGGGGTGGTTTGCGGCGAGCTGGCCTATGCCTGGCGGCTGACCGGAGAGCGGGGATATCTGGAAGTGGGGAGACGGGTGCTAGCACACGAGATCGGCCAGCAGGACTGGAGTGACAATCCAGACTATCGCGGCGCGGTGGCGATGCATCCCACCGGGCTGAGTTTGCTGTTTTTCGGCGTGCCCTTCCTGCTGGGTGCGCTCAAGGAAGCGGGGATGGAGGAGGAATAAATGGCCGCCAGGCCCAATATCATCCTGATCATGACCGACCAGCAGCGCTTCGACACCATCGGCGCGTGGGGATACGACTATATGACCACGCCGGCGCAGGATCGGCTGGTCAGGGAGGGGCTGTCCTTCCGCAACGCCTTTTGTCCGGGCGCGACGTGTGTGGCCTCGCGCGCGGCGATCTTTACAGGCATGTACGGGCACAACACCGGCGCTTACAGCTTCGACCACTGGGCCGATCATCGCAACTGGGTCGAGGATCTCAACGACGCGGGCTATCACTGCGTCAACATGGGCAAGATGCACTTCGCGCCCCGCGACGTGGCCGGGGGGTTCCACGAGCGGGTGATCGTCGAGAATCCTACCTCCAAACATCTGGACAACGGCCAGGCAGATGACGACTGGGGCCGCTACTTGCGGATCCACGGGGTCGACCGTCCCAACGACCGCAATCTCAGCGATCCAGAATGGCTGCAGAAATACCAGGGCGTGCCGTGGCATCTGGAGGAGAAGCTGCACAGCGATGTCTTTATTGGCGACTCGGCGCTGGCCTGGATCCGCGACTACCAGAGCGAGCAGCCGTTTTTTCTGCAGGTGGGTTTTACCGGGCCGCACGAGCCGTGGGATCCGCTGCCGCGGCATCTGGCGTTATACGAGGGCCGCGAAGTGCCGCCGCGCATAGCGCGCGAAGGCGAGCTTGACGACAAGCCGCCGCAGCACGCGGCGCACCGCCAGATGCACGCGACCACCACCCACGAGTCGGTGATCGATATGTACTCGCCAGACGAGGAGGATATCGCCAGGATGCGGCGCCACTACTACGCCAAGATCACTACCGTTGATGAGCAGTTGGGCAGGGTGATCGACGCGCTGGAAGAGCGCGGTTTTCTCCATAACAGCCTGTTATTATTCTGCTCGGACCATGGCGAGTTGCTCGGCGACCACTGGATGGCCTATAAGTGGCTGATGTACGATCCGATCGTGCATGTGCCGCTAATCGTGCGCGACGGCCGCAGGGATAGAGCTGGCGAGGAAATCGACGACCTGGTCTCGCTGATGGACCTGGGGCCGACGATCCTCGCCGCGGCTGGCGTCGAGGCGCCGAGCTATCTGGAGGGGCGCTCGCTCTTGCCCTATATGGAAGGGCCGGGCGCAGACTTCGCGCCGCGCGAGTGGGTTTATTGCGAGGACAACTACCAGCTGATGATGCGCGGCGAGCGCTACAAACTGGTCTACTATATCGGCCAGGACCAGGGCGAGCTCTACGACCTGGAGCGGGATCCGCACGAGCTATGGAATCTCTGGGACGGCGCTGAACACCACGCGTTACAGCGCGATCTGTTGGCCCAACTGCTGCGCTGGCTGGCGTCGAGCACCTACTACAACGCCGGCTACCGCCGCCAGCGCAGTCGGCACTATGGCATGCGCTGGCCGACGCCGGACAATGCCTTCCTGCACGGCGCCAAAGGACATCCCGTGCCGCGCTCGTTTGACCTCTAAGCGCTATCTGCTAGCTGTCGCGCTCTGCTTGTTGCTCGGCGCGGGGCTGCGCATTGTCGGCCTGGAGCGCGGCGCGAGTGATTTGGGTCCCGGCGGCGCGCCGGCATTCCACACCTTCCATCCCGATGAGGCGACGCTGGTGCGCGCGGCGCTCGCCCCCATCGATCCTTTCGATCCTCCCTTTACGGCGTATGGCCTGTTGCCGGTCTACGTCTTGCGCGCCGCGCTGTGGACGCAGGGCTTGGACGGGGCGGATCTGGGCGTCGTCGCGGAGCGGCGCGAGGTTTATATAATGGCCCGGTCGTTGGCAGCGCTCCTGTCGTGCGCGGTGCTGGCGCTGACCTGGGGTTTGGGCGCGCGGTTTTGGGGCCGGGGGTCGGCGCTGGTGGGTTCGGTCTTCGTCTGCTGCGCGCCGGGTGCGATACAGCAGGGGCACTTTTTCATCGTCGATGGTTTTTTCACTGCACTGGCGCTGGCGGGGGTCGGGGCGATTGCCTTGGCGCTACAGACGGGCGAGAGGCGCTGGTATATTGCGGCGGGATTACTCGTCGGTGCGCTGGGGGCGGTGCGATTCAATGGGCTGGCGCTGGGGGTTGTGCTGGCGCTGGGACA
>PBOD01000224.1 GCA_002724215.1 Gemmatimonadota bacterium
CGAACCCTTGGCTGAGGAGGTGAGCCGTCAAATACTGGAACGCGTGCTAAAGTAGACCTCCCCACTCCAACTATTAGTTCAAGAACGAAGCTATTCATGCGCACACCGATTCTCAGCCTCGTCGTTGGCCTACTCCTCATCGGCTGCTCGGACAAGTCACCCGACGTTTCCGCCCAACTCGTCGGCCTCTGGATAATCGTCCAACCACCGATGCCGATGGGCAGACTATTTATGGAATTCACCGCCGACGGTCGGTTCATCGTCTACGACTACAAGACCGGCCGCGAGCCCCGCACTGCCGATATCGCCCGGGGGCTCAATCTCCAACTCCCGCTCTACCTGCTCGCCGTCGAATCACTACTACAAGACGCCGGGCTGGTCGAAGGCGTCGGCGGCGGCTACCTACTGCTGCGCGACCTCGAGCACTGCGGCCGACGCGGCTTTCTCGCCGACGAAACCCACCGCAACACCGCCTATGTCGCACACGGTAAACAGGGTCTCTACGAACGCGAGGACTACCGCCAGTTGCTCGAGGCAGTGCGCGGCTTCGTCCTCACCTACGCCCGGGCAATGCGCAGCGGGATATTCCACGTTACCCGCCACAACCCCGCCAACACCTGCCCTGGTTGCGCCTATGCCCAGAGTTGCCGCCTCGACCCGCGGCGCATGCGGACCCTCGACCGCACGAATAAGCTGCCGTGAAGCGCGCCGTTCCCCTGACTGCTGCCCAGCGTATGGCGCTCGACGACCGGCGCAATATCGCCGTCACCGCCAGCGCGGGTTCGGGCAAGACCGCGACCCTGGTCGAGCGCTATATCGAGCTGTTGCGACTACATCCCGAAATAAGCGCGCGCCAGATCCTCGCCATCACCTTCACCCAGAAAGCCGCCGCCGAAATGCGCGAAAGGCTGGCCAGGCGACTCGCAGAAGCGCTGTCACAGGATCTGGCCGACGCCGACCGCCGACGGCTGCGCCAGATCTACGAAGACCTGCCCACCGCTCGCATCTCGACCATCCACGCCTTCTGCACCTCGGTATTGCGCGAATATCCGATCGAGGCTGATGTCGATCCGGCCTTCGCGATATTGGAGGAAGTCGATGCCGACGCACTCAGGCGCCAGGCCGTACGCCAGACCCTCGAGACCCTGGCCAACCGCGCAGATGAGGATCCCGACAAGGAGGCACTGCGCCGCACCCTGGGCGAGTGGCCGCGCCGCTATCTCGACAATATTCTCGCCGGTTTGCTGCGCAAAAAGCGCCTCGCCCGCTACTGGTGCCACCGCTACGCCGAACAGTCCCCCCAGGCTATCTACAAGCACTGGCGCCAGATGCGAGACGCGGCCTGCCGCCCCATCTGCGACGCCCTGCTCGCCAACGCCGACTTTGCCGCCATGCTGGGCGAGTTGGCGACGCTTATGCCCGCGGGCGGCGAGGAAGACTCGGCCGAAACGCGCCTGGCGCCGATCCGCGCTGCCATGCGCGACCTCGCGGCCGACCCGACCGCGGAAAACGCCATCGACATCGCCCCGGCCCTGGCGCAAAACTTATTGACGGCCCGCGGCCAACCCCTGAGCGCGCGCAGTTTGGGCAAAAAGTCCAACTGGGACGAGCCGACACTGGTCAGAATGCGCGAATTAGTGCCGGCGCTGGGCCGCCTGCTAGCGCCCTGCGCCGAACTCCTCGGGCTCGCACTGAACGAGGCCGACACGCGCGCCGCCCAGGTGCTGGCCGCCCTCTCCCGCGTCTTTCTCCAGGTCGACGCGCGCTTTGCCCAGCTCAAGGGCGAGGGCGGTCGCCTCGAACTCGACGATCTCCTTGAGCGCTGCCACCGGCTCATCGCCGACGACGCCGAGGTGCGCGCAAAGCTGGCCCGCCACTACCGCTTCGCGCTGATCGATGAGTTCCAGGACACCGACCCGCTGCAGTGGGAGATCGTGCGCCCGCTGGTTTCCCAGGACGGCGAGATCGCCGCCGACAAGCTCTTTATCGTGGGCGACCCCAAGCAATCGATATACTCCTTCCGCGAAGCCGATGTCACCGTTTTCGCCGAAGTCCGCGCCGCCATCAACCGCGCCAATGCCCACCACCGGCGCGACGAAACGCCCTTTGTCGGCGACGACGGCCAACCCCTGCAATCGACGCCCGAAGAACGCCTCGGCTCGCTGGTGATGGGCGAAAACTTCCGCACTCTGGCCCAACCCGTGGCCTTTGTCAACGCGCTCTTCGCCCGCTTTATGCACCCCGTCCCCGGCGAGCCCTTCCAGGTCGGCTACGACCCCCTGGTCGGCCGCCGCCCCGCCGACGACAGCCCCGGCTCGGTCGAACTCCTGCTATTGCCGCCAGAAGAAGACCGCGACGAACTCGATGCCGTGCAACGCGAGGCCGAGCTACTCGCCCGCCGCATCGGCCACATACTCACCGGCGATGACTTGCAGGTCGCCGACAAAGATGGCCTGCGCCCGCCGCGCCCGGGCGATATCGCGATGTTGTTGCGGCGACGGCGCAATCTCTTCGCCTACGAGTACGCGCTGCGCGCCCACGGCATTCCCTTCCAGGTCGTCGGAGGCCGCGGCTTCTACCAGCGCCAGGAGATCTACGACCTGGCCAATGTCTTGCGAGTGCTGCACAACNCCCGCNACGCCGTGGCCCTGCTCGGCGCACTNCGNTCGCCCTATCTCGGACTCTCCGACAACGCGCTCTACGCGCTNACNGCNCCGCACGGNGCGCCGCTGTGGGACANTCTNCACGATCCCGTGCGACGGNCCCAGTTGGCCACGCCAGACCGCGNNGCCGCCGNCGACACCGTGNCCCTGCTCGCGCGCTGGGNCCGCCTGCGCGACCGGGTGCCGCTGATCGAGCTTTTGCACGCGATCCTCGAGGACACCGGCGCCTGGGGCTTTCTCGGCTTCGGCGAACGCGGAGGACAAAACGCGGCCAATATCCGCAAATTGCTCGACCTCGCGCGCGAGCAGGGCGGCACCCTCGCCGACTTCGTCGCCCGCATCGACCTGCTGACCGCCGCAGACGATCAAGAGGGCGAAGCCGGGCTCGACGCCGACGCCGACGCGGTCCACGTCCTCACCATCCACGCCGCCAAAGGCCTCGAATTCCCCATCGTCGCAGTGCCCGATCTGGCCGGAGAATTCAACCTCCGCAATAGCGACGCGGCCACCATCGACGCCGACTGCGGTATCGGCCTGCGCATTGCGGATCCAGAGCAGGNTTANCGCCCGGCCCCATCCTTCGTCCGCCGCCTCACCTCGCACAACGAGCGCCGACGCCGCCTCGCCGAGGAAAAACGTCTGTTCTACGTAGCCTGTACCCGCGCCCGCGACCACTTGCTGCTGTGCGGGACGCTAAACGCCGACCACTTCGCAAACCAAGATCTCGACGCGGCCAAAGACTGCCTGTTNTGGGTTTGCCGCGGTCTCGGGCTGCAAGCGGCGGATCTCGAGCGCGGCAGCAAAGANGTAGAGGGCATGGATNGGCCCGTGCGGATCATCTCCGACCCNGACCACCTACCCGCGGGTGNACACCGCCCCCACGGCGACGCCTCACCCGCCTTCGCCNCCCTACTGGACGCACCCGGCACTTTGCCAGCTGACAACTATTTCGACTACCTGCAGCCCCTCGACGACCCGAATCACCTGCCCGAATTCGCAGTCGGCGAACTCGTCCTCTTCGCCGCCGACCCNGAAGCCCACTACCGCCAATACGCGCTGGGCCTGCCGCCCTGGGCTCTGGCCACTGTCGATGATCCCCGGCGGCGGGCACTGCTCTTTGGCGANATCGCCCANGCGGGCTTAGAGGCCCTCTCGCGCTGGCCCGACGCCGACCCGGAACTACTGGCNGCAGACGTGCTGGCGACGCGCACTTTGCCCGTCGCCGCCTGGCGCGAGCCCGTCGCTCGCGAGTTNGCCGCGCTGCTCGATCGCTGCCGCCGGTCGCCGCTGGCCNGCTGCTGGCTCCACGACGCGGAAGGCCGCACCGAAGAGCCCTTCGCGCTGGTTCTGGACCACGGCACTATCAACGGAATTATCGACTATATGGGACGGGGAGAAGATGGCCTATGGCAATTGGTTGACTACAAGACGGGCCAAGGTGCTACNCTGGACCGCTACCGCCTGCAGTTGGAGCTCTACGCGCTCTACCTAGAGAGCCTATTTCCCGGGCAACCCGAATACCGCNCGGTACTCTATCTGGTCGACCGCGACCAAACCGAGGTNTTACACCTCGATTCCCAGGCACTGACCACAGTACGCGAACGCGCCAATAACCTGCTCGCACAATTGGTCCGGGCTAGACAGCGCCCGTAACCTGCGCCGCGATATCCACCCCTACCCGCTCGTTCCAGGCCGCAATCAAGCGCCCGAACAGGGGCCCCGGCGCGCCGTCGCCTATGGGCAGGCCGTTGATTTTGGTCACCGGCGCCAGGCAGTAGGGCGTGGTTGCCAGATAGGCCTCGTCGGCGTTGATGACATCGTAGACCTGGAAGTCGCGCTCGACGAAGGGCATGCCCAACTCGCCGCACAACTCCGCCACCGTCTCCAGACTGATGCCGCGCAGAATACTGCGCGGGCTCGGGCTGTAGACANCACCGTCGCGCGCCATCAGGAAATTGGAGCCGCTGGTCTCGGTAATATTGCCATCGAGATCCAAACACAGCGTCACAGCTTTTGGATCGACCAGATGGGTCTCCTGGTCGGCCAGCCACCAGTGCATGCGGCTNCGGCATTTGATCTTGGGATCGACGCAGACCGGCGGCACCTGCCGCACCGAGGGCGTGACGACGTGGACGCCCTCGCTGAAATAGGGCGCCCACAGCGAAAAGGGCAGCGGGAAGGTGTGAATGCAAAAGGTCGGCTCCTGTTCGCCGGCCATGCCCGCAGCACCGGCGTAGACCGCGAATTCCCCCGGCGAGATAAAGAGCACCACCGCCAGTTCGGCACCCGCGCCCGCCAGCGGCAAATTGTGCGCGACCAGTTCGCGACACACCGCCATCGTCTCCTCCGGCTCAATGCGCGGCTCTATCCGCGCATAGCGGCACGAGCGATAGAAGCGCCGCACGTGGTCATCGAGCCGGTAGAGCTCNCCGCGAAAGGTCCGCGCCAGATCGGTCACCGTCGCCCCCAAAACCACCGCCGCGTCGTAGATCGCGATATGGGCCTGCGATGCGGGTTGCAGTTGGCCCTTGAGATAGACCAGTTGTTCGTCGCTCATTTTCTCCCTCCGAGATAGCGCGCCAGGCTGCATTGGCCCAGGCGATGGTGCAAAAGGTCGCAACTCTTGTCGGATGCGCCATAGATCTGTCGCAAATGACCACCAACTCTGCTACGCCCGCCCCACCCAACTGCGCAATATACCCAATTTGCCCGGCGCCGTCTTTTCACCGCGCGCAAATCGGGGTATATTTGGCAGCCGGTATCTCTCCCCCACCCACAGACAGGCCCGCCATGAACGACCGCCTGGAAATAGACCTCGAGCAATTCGCCCGCGACGGCTTCGCACTGGTACACGACATTCTCGCCGCCGACGAGATCGCCGCGGGTAGCCCCGTATTCGAAGAGCGCCTGCCCGCGGACAAACAACCGCCGGGCATACCCGGCGCCAACCGCAACGGGCGCAAGACCCTGATCGCCGATTATACCGACCCGCAGCTGTCCAACCTCGCCGGACATCCGCGGCTGATCGCCGCCGTCGCCCAACTTACCGGCCCGCACTTCCTCATCAACTCGACCTCCGCACCGGTGATCACCTACAAAAGCCCGCCCGGCCACGAACGCTTCGACGAGGGCTACCACGTCGATTGGCCCAATAATCCGCCGCTCGCGGGCGACGACCGCTTTGTCAACGGGGTCGTGCACTTCACCACCGTCGAACCTGGAGGCGGCGCCTTTATGGTGCGACCGGGCAGCCATCGCCTGGTCGCGGATTCGCTGGCCAATCCCGCATTGCGGCAGCGAATGCTCGACCAAGACTTTAATGACTTTCCAGGATTGAGCGAGCCGTTGGCCATGTGCGTCCCCGCCGGGTCGGTCGTATTCTTCCACGCATTTCTCGTCCACGACCGCTCGGAAAACGTGCTGGAACAGCCCCGCAAGGTGCTCTTCACCCACTACCGGGGCTTCTCCGACGACGCCCAACGTCGCGCTTACGCTGCCGATGCCGCCAGTCGTTTCGCCCAACACCAGATCGACAGCATGGACCCGCGCATGCGACAACTGTGCGGGCTTGATTGCCGCGGGTAAATCGCCTCAGGAGAAATTGGCAGGCAAGCCAAGGCGGAGCGATAGGCCAAAACTCTTCCGCACCGGGCCCATAGGCATATACCCCCTCAACTCAAGCGCAGGATCTCCCGCCCTCTTCGCGCCAGATCCAGGCGATAGCGGTTTCTTCCCGCACTCACCACAAACCCCTCCGCATCGCCGACCATATCGAGCGGCGCAGCAGCAAAGGCCAACACCAACTCGTCGCCCATCGTAGTCGCCCACACGCGGGTCGCCGCCTCTTCGGCGCCGGGCACAAAACTCTTCAGACTTCCCGCCGCCAGCCCGGACGGAGCATAAGGCACCTCTTCCCGCATCCACTTTGCCCCTGCGCCCCACACCTCCAGCGCCACCTGCTGGTCGCCAGCGCCGAGCAGGGCTCGCTCCAGATCAACTGCTTTTAAATGCACTGGATTGAGTTTCCAGCCCATGGCTCCGCTGCCGGTTTCCGGCCCCAGCCCAGCAGCAAAATTCAGGCGCAGCGGCCGCCGCCTCGGGCATTGCAAGTAGATATCGGCCAGATCGCACGCCGTAGCACTGCCCGGCTTCTGCACCCCTGCGCCAAAGGCCAGCGCAGTATTGGCGCGAATAAAAAAAGTCCGCGGCTCCTCGCGCGATTGCAAATCCTGCGAGTCCTTGTCCAACTCGCCAAAGAGGGCCGCATCGTCACAGCGCCTTTTCTCGCCATCCAGCGCGATTTCGATAAACGGCCGCCCGTCCCGACGATTGAACCCTCCCCAGGCGA
>PBOD01000225.1 GCA_002724215.1 Gemmatimonadota bacterium
GCGTCCCCGAGCAGGAATTTGAGCAATTCGGCACTGCTCTCGATCAGGGCGCCGCCCACGCTGTAATCAATGAGATCGACGGCCAAGCCCTCCTCTTCCCGGGGAAATTCGATGGGGCGCACCACTTCGTTTTGGGTGCGCGCCTCCATGACCTCCATTAGCATCTGATAGTATTTCTGATCGTGAACGAAGTTGCTAATGATCTTCTCGCCGGGCTTGAGGTTGTAGGGGTTTTCCTGACCCTTTTTGATGCCGGACTTGGCCGATTTCTTCAGGTAGAGTACGTCGCGCAGCGATTCCATCTCCAACCCGAGAATATTAATTTCTCCCAATAGCAATTCCTCGTCTTTGCGCTTGACGAGGCTGGTCGAATCGTCCTTTTCGACTTTGGAAACGTGGACCGAGCGGACATGTGGTTGCTTCTTGAGCATGATGGTGCGGAATTCGTTGATCGCCTCCCGGGTGGCGAAGGGCTGCTGGTCCTCTGCGCTGGCGAAGTCGATCACTTCCGCGTCTTTGAGGATCACGGGTGGTGCGCCCTTCTCGGCAAATTCCTGGTTGGTGTTGCGGATAAAGGCGTCGAAGCCGATATGGGTGGTCAACGGGATGCGCGAATCGCCGTAGTTTTTGAGGGTATAGCGGTAAAACTGGCGCTTGTCCTGCTTCTTTAGCAAACCGGTGGGAAGTAGTTTGTACGCGGCTTTGGCATTGAAGTCGAGCGTTTCGACCACCTCGGGCAAGAGGCGATAACGACCGACGATCTTGCATACCAAGCGATAGGGAATGCGCCGGTTCATAAACTGCAGGACGACGATGCGGTTGGTGAGGTTTTGGTCCTTGGCTATCTTGAGATTGTCCGGGGTGGTCAGATAGAAATTGCCACTTTCGCTGTATAGTTTCTTCTCGCGGCGGAGGAAAAAGGATTTGCCCATGTCCTCCGCTTCGTCGCTGTCGTTGTTTGTGATGAGTCCGATAAGGGCGGAAGGGGGACTCAATTCGGCCAGCTTTTGGATTTCCTGGCGCGGATCGAAGGCGCTCGATTGCTTTTTGCGGCCTTTTAAAAAGTCAAACATAGAATTTATCCATATCAAGCATCATGCACAAAAGGCCAGAATGGAATTTATCCATATCTCACGGATCTGCTCTATTATATATAAAGTAGCCAGATTCTGCAAGTTCTCGACCCATTTAGTCATATCGCCATATTGAGCGATTTTAAATTAAACTGTCAATATGGCATATTTATCTGACAGGCATTAAAGAATGGAGCGGGTAAAGGGAACGGCATGAAAATTGCGAGCAAATGGGCAATGCTCTTCCCATCGGTTATGCAAGGTAAGCTAAAATGACTAACAAAGCGGATCTACCTGAACAACTGCCGGTCTTGCCCCTGCGCAACACGGTGATCTTTCCCGGAGTGCCAACACAACTATTGGTGGGTCGGGACGGGTCCTTAGAATTGATGCGCACCGCACTAGAACAGGGGCGGGTTTTTGCCGCAGTAGCCCAACGCGACACACAGGTCGAAGACCCCAAACCCGAAGATCTGTACTCGGTCGGGATCGTCGGCTTGGTCCATCGGACATTCAATTTGCCCGATGGCAATATGCAGGTGTTGGTGCGGGGATTACAGCGAGTGGAATTGATCGACTACGTGCAGCGCGATCCTTTTCTGGTCGCGCGGGTCACGGCTCTGGAAGAAAGCGGGACCGAGGGGCAGCAGGAGATATTGGCCCTGGCACAGAATCTCTCGCAGTTGTTTCAGAAAATGGTCGGCCTGGTCTCGGGGCTGGAGGACGACCTGCAGGTGACGGCAATCAATCTTGAAAAACAGCCCGTGCAATTGTCCCATTTCGTCGCCTCGGGGCTGGATTTGCCGCTTGCAGAAAAGCAGAAACTGCTCGAAGAGGACAATATCAAGAAGCGGCTTAAGGCGTTGACGGTCGTACTCAACAACGAGTTGTCGATCCTCGAAATGGGCAGCCAGATTCAGAGCCAGATCCAGGAGGAAATGGGCAACGCCCAGCGCGAGCACTATTTGCGCGAGCAGATGCGGGTGATACAGCGGGAATTGGGGGAGGAGGGGGACGGGGAGTTAGATGGACTCAGGCGAAAATTGGCCAAGGCCAAAATCCCCTCAGGCGTGCGCGAGGTCGCCCAGCGCGAGTTGAATAAACTGGCCCAAATGCCGGGTGGAGCGGCTGAGTATGCGGTTTCGCGCACGTATTTGGACTGGATTTTCGAATTGCCCTGGCAAAGGAAGTCCCCCGACCGGATCGATCTCAAGCGGGCGCGCAAAGTCCTTGACGTTGACCACAAGGGACTCGACAAAATCAAGGAGCGCTTGTTAGAGTATCTGTCGGTGCGCAAACTCAAAAAAGACGCCAAGGGACCGATCTTTTGCTTCGTGGGGCCACCGGGGGTGGGCAAGACCTCTCTGGGGCAGTCGATCGCGCGGGCTTTGGGACGCAAGTTTGTGCGGATCTCTCTGGGCGGGGTCCACGACGAATCCGAGATTCGCGGCCACCGCCGCACCTATGTTGGGGCGCTGCCCGGCCGCATTGTGCAGGGCTTGCGCAAGGCAGGCACCAACAACCCGGTCTTTATGCTCGACGAGATCGATAAACTGGGCGCGGACTTCCGCGGCGACCCGGCAGCGGCACTGTTAGAAGTACTGGACCCGGCGCAGAATAACACCTTTGCCGATCACTATCTCGACATTCCCTTCGACCTGTCGAAGATCGTGTTTATTGCCACGGCGAACCAGTTGGAAACCATTCCGCCCGCGCTGCGCGACCGGCTGGAGGTCATCCAGTTGTTGGGTTATACCGAAGACGAGAAGGTCGAAATCGCGCAGAGCCACATATTGCCGCGGCAGTTGGCCGAACACGGTCTGGTCCGGCGTAAGGTCGCCATCGCCGAGGATGCGCTGCGGGTCCTGATTCGCGGCTATACGCAGGAGCCGGGTTTGCGCGGCTTGGAACGCGAGGTTGGCCGCATTTGCCGCAAGATCGCGCTGCGGGTGGTCGGTGGCGAGCGCGGCCCGTTCGTCGTGGGCAGCGAAGATCTCGTAGACTATGTGGGTAATGCCAAAGTGCACCACGAGGGCCGCGAGGAGATCTCTGGTCCCGGTCTCGTCGCGGGTTTGGCCTGGACGCCGGCCGGCGGCGAGGTGATGTACGTGGAGGCGACCAAAATGACGGGCAATGGCGGACTGACGTTGACGGGACAACTGGGCGATGTAATGCGTGAGTCGGCGCAGATCGCGTTGTCCTATATCCGCTCCCACACCGCCGATTGGGGTATCGCCCCCGACTTTTTCGAGGTAGAGGAGATCCACGTGCACCTGCCGGCTGGGGCCATTCCCAAGGATGGGCCATCCGCCGGCGTCGCAGTCGCCACCGCACTCTTGTCGCTATTGACCGGTCGCACGGTGCGCGCGGACGTGGCGATGACCGGCGAAGTGACGCTGCGTGGGCGGGTGTTGGCCGTTGGCGGTATCAAGGAGAAGGTGCTGGCCGCCCATCGCGCTGGCATCGACCGGGTGATCTTGCCCCGGCGCAGCGAGCGCGACCTCGACGATTTGCCGCCGCAAATCCGGCGCAAAATGCACTTTGCGCTGGTCGATGATCTAGTCGACGTCTTTGCCGCCTGCTTCGCCGAGCAACGCGTGCGACGGGCCGCTTAATGAGCGAGAAACGCAACGCCGAACCGCGCGTTCTCGCGGTATTGCCGGAGTCACAGCGGACCAGGGAGTTGCTGTTCTACCTGGAGCAGCAGGCCTTCGAGGTGCTCTACGCCCACGAGGGGCAGAGCGCCTACGATATACTCGACGCCGAGGGCGTTGACGCGCTGATCTACGCGCTGCGCGAGAAGCGGATCGACGGGTTGCGGGTGCAGCAACTGGCCCATGCGCGCAATCCGGCGATCTGCGCCATCGCCATCGCCGGACCGGAAGATATCGAACTGGGGGTCGAGGCGATGCGGCAGGGTGCATTTGACTTCCAGTTGCAGCCTTTGAATCTGGCCAAGATCGGCGCGGTGCTCGAAAGGGGACTCAGCTACCAGCAACTGGTGGGAGAGGTATCCGATCTGCAGCGCCGCCTCGACGAGCGCTATCGCTTTGACGGGATTGCCCGACGTTCGTCGCCATGGCAGCGGATCTACCGGCAGATCGAGCAAGTGGCGCAATCGCGGTCGAGCGTGTTGGTGCTAGGCGAGACCGGTAGCGGCAAGGGCGAGGTCGCCAAGGCTATCCACCAGCGCAGCCGTCGCCGCGAAAGTGCCTTTGTCGAGATCAATTGCGGCGCCCTGCCCGAAAGCCTGGTCGAGACCGAGCTTTTCGGTCACGAGAAGGGGGCCTATACCGGCGCCGCCGCCGCGCGCAAGGGCCGTTTCGAACTCGCCGACCAGGGCACGCTCTTTCTCGATGAGGTCGGCGACATCCCGCCGGCGACGCAGGTCAAGCTGTTGCGGGTTATCCAAGATGGTCGTTTCGAGCGGGTGGGCGGATCGGCGACCCACCGCGCCGACGTGCGATTGATTGCGGCGACCCACCGCGATTTGGAGCAGATGGTTCGTGAGGGTGGCTTTCGTGCCGATTTATTCTACCGGCTCAACGTAGTCAAGATCGAGGTGCCGCCGCTGCGCGAGTGCCGCGAGGATATTCCGATCCTGGTCGATGAGTTCATCCGCGAGTTCGCCGCCGAAAACGACAAGCGCATCGAGGGCATTGCACCGCGGGCGCTGGATGTGTTGCGAGATTACGACTGGCCGGGCAATGTGCGCGAATTGAAAAACTGTGTCGAGGGCATGGTGGTGATGTGCCCGCGCGAAGGGACGCTGGAAGTGGGGGATATCCCCCGCTACATAAATCGCCGCGAACGGGTTTTTCCCGGTCTGGATTTCCGCGTCGGAATGAGCATGTACGAGATCGAGCAACTGGCGATCGCGGAGACTTTGAAAGCGGTGGATTATGATCGGCGGCGGGCGGCCGAGATTCTGCAGATCGGCCTTAGCACCCTTTACCGCAAAGAAAAGCAGTACGCCCGGCGTGCCGGGCAATAAGCGCGGCGCTCAGTCGCGCTCGCTGTAGTAGGATTTTATCAACGAGTTGAGCGTTTCCTGGGGGTCGTTGACCACCTCGGGACCGATGCGGAATTCGCCGAGGCCGGCCAGCTTCAGGCCGTGTCCGTAATCGCTGAAAATCTCCTCGCATAGCGCACGGGGCTCCAGGCCCCGCTCCGCCGCCAATTCTTCAATTCGCACGGCGGCGGCGGGCGTTACCACCAGGTTTATATCGTGCTCGCGGCGGAAGCCCTCGCGGAAATTGCGCAGCGAGGTGTCCTGCAACAGGTGAGCCAGGCCGGTGGCCGGGTCGAGTACGGTATCGGCGTCTACGGCGAAGTGGTCAATGTCGACGGAGGGGAGTTTTTTCTCGTAGTTGATAAGGACTTTTTCAATCGCGCTGACCAGGCCGCGGGCGCCGATGTGCTCCCCGTAGGCACGCTCTGCCAATAGGGCCAGGGCCTCGTCGGTGAATTCGACCTCAATGCCGTAGGCGCGGAAGTCGCGCTTTTTGGAGAGGATGACGTCGCTCTTGGGGTTGCGCAGGATTTGGCAGAGATCGTCGGCCTCGAGGTCGTGCAATACGGCGATGACCGGCAGGCGGCCGATGAACTCCGATTCGAAGCCGTATTCGATCAGGTCCTCGGCCCGCGCCCGGGCCAGCAACTGGTCGCCCTCGATCTGTTCGATGGCGGCGTCGGCGTTGGCGCGGAAGCCCATCGATCCCTTGTTGAGGCGGCGCGCGACGATTTCGTCGAGCCCGGAGAAGGCGCCGCTGACGATGAAGAGAATATTGCGGGTATTGATCTTCTGGCGCTCGACCTTGCCGGTCTGCTGCATTTGCATGACCGATTCCATCTGCGAGGCGATGTCGTGCGGGGCCTTGAGGTCGACGTCGGTCTCTTCCATCAGCTTGAGCAGGTTGCGCTGGACGCCGGAGCGCGAAACATCCGGGCCGTTGACCCCGCGCGAGGAGGCGATCTTGTCGATCTCGTCGATGTAGATAATGCCGCACTGTGCCCTTTCGATATCGCCGTCGGCGTCGCGGACCAATTCGCGGACCAGATCCTCAACATCGCCGCCGACATAGCCAGTTTCGCTGAATTTGGTGGCGTCGCCCTTGACAAAGGGCACGCCGAGTTTGCGTGCGATCAGGCGAATCAAGTAGGTCTTACCAACGCCGGTCGGGCCGATCATCAGCACATTGTTTTTGATATTACCGACGATTTCCTCCTCTTCCGGCGGTAGGTTGAGGCGGTTGAAGTGGGTGCAGATTTTGGTGGCGAGAATGGCCTTGGCCTCGTGTTGCTTGATGACGTACTGGTCGAGGTGGGCTTCTAATTGCTCGGGTTTGAGATCGAAGTGGAAATTTGCGCCTTCGGCGGTAGTAGTGCCCTCTCCCTGAGTTGCGGAGGCTTCGGGTTGGGCGGGCGTGGGTTCCTGCTCTTCGAGTTGTTGGGCGAGCAGTTCGCGCAGTTTCTCGGGGTCGAGCCCCATCTTTTCGGAACGCGGTTGCATACTTTACCTAAAGTGTTGGAAATCTCAGTGGATAGGAGAATATACTTGCGCTGGCCGACGCCGACAAGCCGGCTTGACACTCGCGGCGCAGCGGGCTTACATTTTCGCCATTGATGATCGCCGCTTCCCCATAGACAGGTTGCCTCGATGCCGCGTCGCGCTCTAGCGTCTATATATGTCGCCCTATTGATGCTGTTGGTTCCCACCGGTGGTGTAGGCCAGGGGCGCGCGTGGATTTACTCTGCAGAGGCCGAAAAGATCTTCGGCGACGGGTTGGCGGCCTATCGCGCCGAGCGCTACGACCAGGCGCTCGACCGTCTGCAGCGCCTGTTAGAATTTCCGCTCAATCAGCGTTCGAGTGCCGGCCAACTGCTGCAGAGCAAGGCGCTGTTTCGCTTGGGGCGTTTCGCCGAAGCGCTCGATACGGCGCGGGGCCTGCAGCGGAAATTCGCCGACAGCCGCTACCTACCCGATGCGCGGTTATTGGCTGGCGATGCCTTTTTCAAACTCAAGCGCTACTACGAGGCGGCGACCGAATATGGTCGCTTGCTGGCAACCGCAGCTCCACTCGGCATACAGGCGCAGGCGGCTGAGCGCCTGGCGGCCATCGCCCAAAATGGCTTTATCAACGACCAAGGCCTGGAGAATTTGTCTCTGGTGGTGGGGGCCGGGCGCCTGCGCGAGGCCCTGTTATTCGGCCGCGCGCGCTGGTTCCGGCGGCTGGGTTGGCTGGACGAATCGGAGCAGGCGATGCAGACCTACCGCGACCGCTTTAGCAGCGGGATATTTGCCCGGCTGGCGTTGCCTACGGGCGCTGAAGTCCCGGTGCTACCGGCCGCAATTGCGGCGCCGGCGCCACCCGATCCCGTGGACCGCGCCGACCGACCTCGCCTGGGTCTGCTATTGCCGATGACCGGACCCTACCGGCAGATCGGCGCCGAGCTATACGAGGGCGTGCAACTGGCCAACGAGGACGCCGGTGAGGTCTTCGAACTGATCGTCGCCGACACCGGGGTCGATTACGAGGGATTGCCGATCGGAGACCATCTCGGCGGCGATGTCAGCGAAAGTCCGGGCAGCGGTCTATTGCGCGTGGTCCACGGCGCCCGCCGTTTGGTCGCCGAGGGGGCCGTAGCCATCATTGGCCCGGTTTTCAGCAGCTCTGCCGTTGTGGCGGCGGTGGTCGCTGAGAGCGCAGGTCTGCCCCTGCTGGTGCCGCTTTCGCAGCAGAGTGGGTTGGACTCGCTCGGGCGCCACGTCTTCCAACTGAGCACCATCCCCGAAGCCCAGGCGCGAATTCTCGCCGAATACGCGACCCTGGTCTTGGGGTTGGAGCACCTGGTGGTCATTGCGCCGCTGAGCGATTACGGCTGGAGTTTCGAGCGCGAATTCAACCGCGTGGCCACCGCCAATGGCGGGATTATCGCGCACCGCGACTGGTATATTCCCAACCAGACCAAGGATTTCAGGCGCGTCTTTGAGGAGATCCGCGCCGCCGGTTTCGCGCTGATGCCGCCGCCGGAGGACACGCTGGCGGTTGATGACCAGTTGGAGTGGTCGGACCCGAATTCGGATCCGGAGGATGAGGAGCCCTCCTTTCTTACTGAATTGCTGCGCGGGCTGGAAGACGAGGAGGCCGCCGGCGAAGGGCTGGAAGAGGAGGAAGCAGAGGCGCCGCCGGATTCTTCGGAAATTTTTATCGACACTATCGATGGGGTCGTCGTCGCCGTCGAGAGTTTCGCCGACGTTCAGACCATTGTGCCGCAGGTCTCCTTCCACCGCCTGGAGACCCAGATCTTGGGCAACGATATCTGGTACGATCCCGAAGCCATGCGCCAGATGCGCGCCCGCGAACGCGAATATCTCGACGGGGCCATTTTCGTCTCGGCGCGGCAGGAGAGCGCCGCGGCTGCGAGGACTTTCGTCGATGCCTACCGCCAGCGCTTCCAGCGCGATCCCAACTACGCGGCCACGGCTTACGATGCGACCCGATTGCTGGGCGCGGGCTGGGCGCAGGGGCACCGCGACCGGCTGGCCCTGACCGATTGGCTGGCGGGCATCGGATATTACGAGGGGGCCTCCGGCATCATCTCGCTTGCTCGGGGCGATACCCCCCAGGGCGATATGATCCTGCTCAAAGTAGACCATGGCAAAATTCGTCCCCTCGACGAAGGGGACCTGCCGGAGATGGCCGTAGTGGAGGAGGATTTGCCGATCCTCGAGCTGGATCTGCCCCAATCCGAACCGCCCCTGGAAGAGACCGAGTAAGCGTAGCTTGCGTCAGTATTGCGCCAACATTTACCCCACTTTATATTAGAAGGCTTGTATTTTGATGCGGATTTTTGCGAGCGACTTATGCCAACATACGAATACGAATGCCAGAAATGCGGTCACCGCTTCGAAGAATTCCAGAGTATTACCGCCGACCCGCGCAAAACCTGCCCCAAGGCCGAATGTCCGCGCGGCGGGGCTAAAGGCCGGGTCAAGCGGTTAATCGGTTCCGGCGGCGGCCTGCTCTTTAAGGGGTCGGGTTTTTACGAAACGGACTATCGCAGCGATGGTTACCAGAAAGCCGCCAAGGCCGAAAGCGAAGGTGGGAAGTCTGGTAGCGATTCGAAGACGGACGGCGGCAAAGCCAAAACCGACGGCGGCAAAGCCAAAACCGCAAAAGCCGATTGAGGAACTACACCGGTCGCTTAGTGGTTAATAATTAAATGTATCGAAAAATTGCATTGGGCATCATGATCGCCTTGGTCGCCGGTTGCGGCGGGCAGAGCGCCGACGAGTTGTTCGCCGCGGGGGAGCAAGCGGCGGTCGATCCCGCGACGGTAAACGAGGCCACGAGCCACTTCAAGGCTTTTGTCGAGCGCCATCCCGAGCATCAGCGAGCCCCGGAGGCGTTAAAGAAGCTCGCCGCGCTGGCCCAACAGCAGGGCCGGATGCAGGAAGCCATCGATTATTACGGGCGAATTCTGGCCGAATATAATGGCTCGGGTCACGGCGACGAAGCCCAGTTTATGATCGCCTTTATCTACGAGGAACACATAGGCGATTTTGCCAAGGCGAAGCTGGCCTATCAGCGCATAATCGACGAATACCCCGACTCCGAACTGGCCGCCAATGCCCGCCATCTGCTGCCCAATGTGGGCCGCAATCCCGAGGATTGGGTGGAATTTCAGGATCGCGGCGTATCGACCCAGTAAATATGGACTGAGTGGAGCGTCTATATATAGAATCCCGGGCTGTGCACAACAGACAACCTGGCCCTCCTATATAAGCCAGTTATATATACACCGCCATTGCCCAGTTGCCCGGGATGAAATATCGACAGAGGCATCGGGCAGGGCGTTTTTTTTATAGGTATTGCAAATGATGCAAAGTTCCATTGACATACACGCCATCAGCGAGCGGGTCCAGCAGGAGAGCCTGGTCGTCGATCGGATCATGCAGGAGATGGACCGGGTGATCGTGGGGCAGCGCTATATGGTCGAGCGAATTTTGATTGGCTTATTCTGCAATGGCCATATCCTCCTCGAAGGCGTGCCGGGATTGGCCAAGACCCTGACGGTATCGACGCTGGCGCGGATTGTCGCCGCCCGCTTTAAGCGCATCCAGTTCACCCCGGATCTGCTGCCCGCCGATTTGACGGGCACTACTATCTACAACCAGAACGAGGGCGTCTTCTTACCCAAGAAGGGGCCGGTATTTGCCCATCTGATCCTCGCCGACGAGATCAACCGCGCGCCCGCCAAAGTGCAGAGTGCGCTACTCGAGTGCATGCAGGAGCGCCAGGTGACCATCGGCGAGGAGACCTATGTCCTCGACGACCCCTTCCTGGTCCTGGCCACCCAGAATCCGATCGAGCAGGAGGGGACCTACCCATTGCCCGAAGCCCAGGTCGATCGCTTCATGCTCAAGGTCAAGGTGGGCTACCCCTCGCGCGAGGAAGAACGGCTGATCCTCGACCGCATGGCCGACGCCGGCGAAGTCGAAATCGCGCAAAACGTCGATATCGAGGAGCTCAAGCGCCTGCGCTCGGTGGTCGAGATGGTCTACGTCGACGACAAGATCAAGGACTACGTCGTCGATCTGGTGCAGGCGACCCGTTTCCCCGGGCGCTACGGGCTGCAAGACATGGAGCCGCTGATCGAGCACGGCGCTTCACCGCGGGCGACGATCTTCCTGGCGCGGGCAGCCCGGGCGCACGCCTTTATCCAGCGCCGCGGCTACGTAACCCCCGAAGACGTAAAGGCGGTGGGGGCCGACGTGCTGCGGCACCGCATCAGCGCCAGTTACGAGGCTGAGGCCGAGGAAATCGACAGCGAGCAGATTGTGCAACAGCTCTTCGACCACATCGAAGTACCCTGAGACCGTGATACCGAAAGAAATCCTCGACAAAGTCCGCCTGATCGAAATCCATACTCGCAGCATGGTGAATAATCTCTTCGCCGGCGAGTACCACTCGGTGTTTAAGGGGCGGGGTATGGAATTCGCTGAGGCGCGCGAGTACCAGCCGGGCGACGATGTGCGCCACATCGACTGGAATGTCACCGCGCGGGTCGGCGAGCCCTTCGTCAAAATCTTCGACGAGGAGCGCGAGCTCACCGTGATGCTGGTGGTCGACGCCAGCGCCTCGGGGGTCTTTGGTTCGCACCAGCAGATGAAGGGCGAGGTGGGGGTCGAGGTCTCGGCGCTTTTGGCCTTCAGCGCGATAAAGAACAACGACCGGGTCGGCCTGTTGATTTTTACCGACGAGGTTGAGGTCTTTGTGCCCCCGAAAAAAGGCCGCAACCACGTGCTGCGGGTGATTCGCGAATTGCTCTACTTTCAGCCCAAGGGCCGCCGCACCGAGATCGGCGGCGCGCTGGAATACCTCGGACGGGTACTGCACCGCCGCAGTGTCGTTTTCGTCATTTCCGATTTTCTCGATCGCGGCTACGAGGCGGCGCTGCAGCATTTGAGCCGGCGCCACGACCTGATCGCGGTCAGTTTGAGCGACCCGCGCGAATGGCGCTTGCCCAATGTCGGTTTCATTAACCTCCAGGACGCTGAGACCGGCGAACAGGTGCTTGTCGATAGCGGTGCCAGGGGGGTGCGCGAATTTTTTGCCGTCGAACAGCGAGCCGCGGCCGGTCGCCGTAGCGCGCTATTCCGCAAGACCGGCGTCGATGAAATCGCCATCGATGCCTCGCGACCTTATGTGGATCCACTCATTCACTTTTTCCGTGCGCGAGCCAGGAGGCACTGAGCCGCGCGGTTCAAGGGAGGACACACGGTGATAGAAGTCAGTCATCTATCCAAGCAATACGGCGATGTCGTCGCTGTCGAAGACGTATCCTTTCGCGCCGAAAAAGGCGTGATCCTCGGCTTTCTCGGGCCCAACGGCGCCGGGAAAACCACCACCATGCGCATGCTGACCTGCTACCTGCCCCCGTCGAGCGGCGAGGCTAAGGTCGCCGGCTTCGATATACTCGAAGAGTCGATGGAGGTGCGCAAGCGCATCGGCTACCTGCCCGAGCAGCCACCGGTCTACCACGATATGACGGTGGGTGCCTATTTGCGCTTCGTCGCCAAGATCAAGGGCGTGCCGGGCCCGCAGCTCAATGGTCGGCTCGACGATACGATGGAAAAAACCGGCATCGCCCACCACCGCGATACCGTCATCGGGCACTTGTCCAAGGGCTATCGCCAGCGCGTCGGCCTGGCCCAGGCCCTGGTCCACGAGCCCGACGTGCTGATTCTCGACGAGCCGACGGTCGGTCTCGATCCCAAGCAGATCATCGAAATTCGCGAGGTGATCAAAGGATTGGGAGGCGATCATACGGTCATCTTGAGCACCCATATCCTGCCCGAAGTCAGCATGACCTGCGGCCAACTGGTCATCATCAACAACGGCCGCATCGCCGGCGAGGGCACGCCCGAGAGCCTGATGGCCCAGCTCAAGGAGGGCGAGGTGCTGCGCGCCCATATAGACGGTCCGACCGACGAGATACGCGCTATGCTGCAGGGTCTGGAGGGCGTGCTTGATGTCAGCAGCGAACCGGGCGAGGGGATCTATCTGGTGACCAGCGCCCCGGGCCAGGACGTGCGCGACGCATTGACCAAGCAGGTAGTCGATGGCGGTTATAGCCTGCGCGAATTGCGACCGCTCGACATGACCCTCGAAGACATATTTCTGAGCCTGACCAGTGAGGAGGTTGCCGCCTGATGCGAAATTTCGCCGCCGTATACGCCAAGGAGATGCGCTCCTACTTTGTCTCGCCGGTTGCCTATGTGATCGCCGGCGTTTTTCTATTCCTCTCCGGTTATCTGTTCCGCAATATCCTGATGCAATTCAACCTCTGGTGTTTGCAGTTCGGCCAGCGGGCGCAGATGGGGATGGGCGGAATGCCCGCGCTAAACCTCAACGAGATGGTCGTCACCCAGTTCTTCGCGGTGATGGACTTCATCTGGCTGCTGGTGATCCCGATGCTGACCATGCGGCTCTTCGCCGAGGAGAAGAAGACCGGCACCATCGAGCTTTTGATGACCTCACCTATTCGCACTGCCGAGGTGATGCTCGGCAAGTTTTTCGCCTGCTTCTCGCTCTACGGCATCATCGTTGCCCTGACCCTGGTTTACTTTATTATTCTCGAGATCTACGGCTCGCCCGACTGGGGGCCAATTTTCACGGGCTATCTGGGCTACCTGTTCCTGGGCGCGACCTTTATCTCGGTCGGCATCCTCGCCTCGGCCCTCACGGAAAACCAGATTGTCGCGGTGCTGCTGACATTCGGCATGCTGTTGTTGTTCTGGCTCATCGACTGGTCGGCTAGTTTCGCCGGGCCGACAGCGGCCAAGATCCTGCAGTACCTCTCCTTTATTGAACACCTCGAGGACTTCCAGCGTGGCGTCATCGACACCAAGGACGTGGTCTTCTATATGAGCTTTACCTTCTTCTGCCTGTTCCTGACCACGCGGGTCATCGAATCGCGGAGATGGAGGCGCTAGGGGATGAAAGCTTATACCACACCGCTGGGGCTGGCCGGCGCGGCGCTCGCCGTTGCCGGGGCTCTGGCCTATATCATGGATCCGGCGAGCGGCACTGCGGGGCTTTTCAATTTGGGCCTGGGCGTGGTGCTGGTGGTGGTGGCCGGGGTGCTCAACCCCGAGCTCTTTCGCCAGTACGGTCGCTGGCTCAATGCCTTCTGGGGCGGGATTATGGTCTTCGGCATCGTGGCGATGGTCAATTTCCTGGGCAATCGCTATCCCGAGCGCTTCGACCTGACCGAGGGCAAGCTGCACAGCATCGCCGATCTGACGGTCGAGACGCTCAAAGCCCTGGATCAGGATGTTCACGCCCTGGCCTTTATGGAGGGCGGCGAGCATCCGGAGCTCGAATTGCTGTTGGCCGAACTGGAAACCTATAGCGGGCGGTTTAGCTACGAGTTTGTCGATCCCGACCGCGATCCCGTAAAAACGGAGGAATACGGCATTCGCCGCTACGACACGCTGGTCCTTGAAGGCGGCGACAAACAGCAGCAGGTCACCGAGCTCAAGGAGCGCGAGATTGTCAACGCGCTGCTCAAGCTGACGCGCGAACGCCAGGACAAGGTCTATCTGACCGTCGGCCATGGCGAGAGGCGACCGGGCAACCAGCCCGAGGGTTTGGGCGTATTGCAGTCGCGGCTGCGCGAGATCGACTACGCGGTTGGCGACTCGCTGTTTTTGGCGCGCGAGGGCGCGGTTCCCGCTGACTGCGCGGTACTGGTGGTGGCCGGTCCGCGCACGCCCTTCTTCTCGGTCGAGGTCGCCGCGATTGACGAGTTTTTGCAGCAGGGCGGGGCGGTGCTGTTGCTGCTCGATCCGCTCTACGAGAGCGGTTTGGAAGAGCTTATGGGCGAATGGGGTGTATCTCTGGGCGACGACTTCGTCATCGACACCAGCGGCATCGGCTCGCTCTTCGGCCTCGATTTCACCACGCCAGTGGCCGTCACCTACGGCGACCATCCCGTCACCCGCAAGCACCGCGGGATGATGACTTTTTTTCAGCTGGGCCGTTCGGTGCGCTTCGCGGAGACCACCGGGCTTGAGGGCGCGTCTTTGGTCTCGACCTCGGAGGCGGGTTGGGCCGAAACCGATTTGGGTGTGCTGTCGAGTCAGGGCGATCACACCGTCAAGCTCGACGATGGCATCGATCAGCCCGGTCCGGTCAACCTCGCGGTAGCCGTCCACGATCCCGCCGCGGGCGGGCGGCTGGTGGTGTTTGGAGATTCCGACTTTGCGACTAACCAGTATTTCGACTACCAGGGCAATGGAGATCTGGCGCTCAACGCGCTGAGCTGGCTGGCCGAAGACGAGGGGTTGATCTCGATCCGCCCGCGCGAGCCCGGCTCCAATCCGATCGCCCTGACCGAGAGCGACAACGAGTGGATATTCTGGATCAGCGTGGTGCTCTATCCGGCGCTGATTGCGCTGGTGGGCGTGCTGGTGGTTTCGAGCAAGGGGCGCTGGAGCATGGCGGACCTGACTGCGGCGGGATTGGGCATCGCGATTTCCCTGGGGATCGCCGCGCTGGTCAATTTTATTGGCGACCGCTACCACTACCGCCAGGACATGACCGCCGACGAGTTATTCACCCTCTCTGACGACACGCACCGCTTGATCGAACCGCTGGCCGAACAGGGCCAGTACGTCAAGGTCAAGACGTTTATGAGTGAAATGGAGGGGATGCGCTTTCAAGACCTGTTGGAGGAATACGGCTATCTATCGCATAATTTCGAGTTCGAACTAGTCGATCCCCAAAAGAACAGATTGCAGGTCGAACAGAACAATATCCGCGAGCGCGGCACCTCGATTGTTGAGGTCATCGCCGACGGTCAGGTGCGCAGTGAGCGGATCAACGAACAGAGCGAGGAAGCGCTGTCGAACGCCATCCTCAAGGCGCTCAAGGCCCGCGATCAGAAGGTCTATTTCACCGGCGGGCACGGCGAGGCTGAGCTCGACCAGGTCGACGGACAGGGTTTTTCCATCCTCAAAGGGCGTCTCAAAGAGCTCAATTTCGCCGTCGAAAGCGGATTGGCGCTGGACCGAGCGGTGCCCGACGATGCCACGCTGGTGGTTATCCTCGGGCCGCAGGAGCGTTTCGCTGCGGCGGAAGCCGAAGTCCTGCGGCAGTACCTGGCCGGCGGCGGCAGCGCGCTCTTCCTGCTCGACCCGGGTGCGCCGACGGGCCTGGAGGCCTTGCTCGATGAGTATTCGATTGAGCTGGGCCAGGATTTCGTCGTCGATTTGAGCGGCCTTGGCCAGCTCTTCGGCGCCGACGTGTCGGTGCCAGTGGTACTCAACTACGGCGACCACGCCATCACCGAGAAGCTGGCGGCGGGTACGATGAGCTTTTTTCCGCTGGCACGCTCGGTCGGGCCGGCCGAACACCGGCTCAAGAGCCCGGAAATAGCGGCCTTGGTCTACACCCACAAGAGTAGTTGGGGCGAGATGGACCTCGGTCCGATCACTGGTGCCGAGGGCAAGGTAGAGTTCGACCCGGAGGTGGATTTACGTGGGCCGGTAGCCCTGGGCGTGGCGGCTGCGGCCGCCGCCGACACCAGCCTGGCGCCCGATGGCCGCAGCCGGCTGGTGGTATTTGGCGACGCGGATTTTGCCTCCAATGAGTACTTCGCGCAACAGGCCAATGGCGAGCTCCTGGTCGGCGCCGTCAATTGGCTCACCGCAGATGAGGATCGGCTCGAAATAGCCGACAAGCAGCCGGCGATGAACACGATCAACCTGATCGGCAACCAGGGCACGGTGATTTTGTGGGTCTCGGTGTTTATTCTGCCCTTCGCGGTGGCTTTGTCGGGGATGGTCATGGTCCTCAAACGCGGTTATCAGACCTATGCCACCGGTTTTACTTCGTGGTTGGTCTATACCTTTATGGCCAATGCGGCGTTTTTCTTTATCAGCGGCATTGTCGGCACCAGTGAGGGTGCGGTCTTCGAGGGGGAGGCCAAGCTGGTCGCGGCGCTCGTATCGGCAGCGGTCGGCTACGGCTTTTACCGTCGCGCGGCCTGGGCCTGGTTGCCGGGTCTGGTGCTGTCGTGTCTGTGCGCGGGCATGGTGGCGCTGACCATTTTTACCGGNGCCGGCATNGGCTTTTCGCTCATTCCCAACGAGACANTACAATTGCTCTACGCCGCGGTTTTTGTTGTCAACGCGGCGATCCTGGTGTGGATCAAGCGCGTATTTGAAGAGGTGAGTTAGGATGAAAATCAAGACCAATGCCATTATCGGGCTGATTTTCGTGGGCCTGTTGGGCTTTGTCTACTTCCACGAGATCAAGGGTGGCGAAGAGCGCCGCAAAGAGGCCGAGAAGTCCAGGCAATTGCTCGATTTCAAAGAGACCGAGGTCGAGCGCATTGAGCTGGTGCGCGGCGATACGACCATCGTCCTCGCCAAGGGACCTGACNGCTGGAAGATCAACGCGCCGGTCGCCGACGGGGCCGACCAGGAAGCGGCCGAACGTTATTTGCGCAACCTGGCGGAATCCGAGCGCGAAAAGACCGTGGTCGACAGCGCGGCGGCAACGCCCGAGCAGGCGGCCAAATACGGGCTCGCTGAGCCGCGGTTGAAGATTGTGCTTGGGATTGAAGGCGGAACCGAACAGGCGCTGGCCTTTGGTGCCGACAGCCCCACCGACCGCTTCACCTATGTCCAGAAGCTGGGCGCGAATCCAGAGATATTTGTGGTGCGGGCGTGGCGTTTCGACAATCTGGACAAGGGCGTATTCGACCTGCGCGATCGCCGGGTGCTGGCCTTTGGCAAGGACGATGTCGTCGAAGTGCGGCGCAGCGGCGCGGCTGGCGCGGTGGTCCTGGCCCGCGCGGATGGGAATTGGCGCNTACGCGAGCCAGTGGCGGCGCTGGCCGACAAAGANGCCGTAGAGGGTCTGCTCGANANGCTCGACACCGCCGAGATCGAATCTTTTGTCGCCGAGGACCCCGACGCCGAGGCGCTCAAGGGCTATGGCATCGAGGGGGCTAGCGGTATGGAAGTGGCGTTGCTGGTGGGCGGCGATCGGGCCGAGAAGCGGCTGGCCATCGGCTGGGACAACGGCCAGGGCCGCTACTATGCCCGCGACGCCAGCCGGCCGCAGGTCTTTCTGGTCGATTCGACGCTGGTGCAAGAACTGGTCCGGGGCGTCGATGACCTGCGCGACAAGCAGCCATTGCGCTTCGANCGCGACGCCGTCGCGCGCATTGCTCTGGCTCGGGGCGGNNTGGCGGAATTNGCCGCCGAGAAGGACACCGCCGGGGTATGGGGCCTGAGCGAACCCANCGGCCGCGAGACCAAGTCNTGGAAGCTCAACGGTCTGTTGGGCGACCTCGGTCAGCTCGAGGTCGAGGGTTTCGCCGAAGCCCTGCCCGCCGCGGCGACGGAGGTGCTGCNCATCGAATTGTCCGGCGGCGACCAGGGCCATCAGGACATCCGCATAAGCCGCGCGGCAGAGGTGTTCTATCTGCAGGTGGAGAACGACGGCGCGGTCTACATTATCGGTGCCGATGCCTTCGCGGGGCTGGACTTGAGTCTGGACGATGTAGCCCAGGCGGCGAAAGAGCCGGCCCCGGCCGCCGACGGGGGCTAATGCGCACGGGCGGGTTCTGTGTCGCGCTGCTCTTTATAGTCCAGGCGCTCCACGCTCAGGCGCCTAGAGTCGAGNCGCGCCTGGACACCGCTGCNGTCCGCATCGGCGACCCGATTCGCCTGACCNTGACGATCCGCCACAGTGCCGATGTGCGCCCGGANGTACCCGANCTCGCCGCGGCGTTGGAGACCTTTAACCCCCGCTGTGGCGTTTGGCACCAGGCCGNATGGGGCGAGAGCGGTCACAAGGTCTGGCAGGACTGCCAANTGCGGNTCTACGCGCTGGGACCGCACCANGTGCCCCCCATCGAAGTCGCCCTGATTGNCGCTAGCGGCGATACGCTGCGGCGCGCGAGCCAACCTCTCGCTATTGAAGTCGTCAGTGCTCGCGGCGAGGGCGACGACCAACCGCGCGATATCAAGCCGCCGCTGGCCATCGCCGGCGGCATTCCGCTATGGGTGGCGGTGTTGCTGGCCGTGGTTTTGCTGGGGCTGNTGGCGCTGCTGGTCTATTGGCTGTGGCGCCGCTGGTCGCGCAAAGCCGAGCCGGAGCCACAGCCGGATCCNGTTGATTTTGNCGCTGAATTCGCCCGCATCGCCCAACTNGGNTTGCTCGAGCGCGGCGANTTCAAGACCTATTATTCGCTATTGTCGGAGACTTTGCGGCGNTTTATCGAACGCGATGCCGGGGTCGAGGCGATGGAGCAGACCACCCGCGAATTGGCCGCGGCACTCAAGGGGGTCGGGGTCGANTCCGCTNTGGCGCAGCGGGTCGTCGGCTATCTGGAGGCGGCCGATCTGGTGAAATTTGCGCGATTCCATCCCGATGTAGATGCGGCCCGGCGGGCCCCCGAGGCTGGTCTGGCTCTCCTGCGCGACATCGAAGCGGATATCGCTGCCCGCACCGCGACGGCGGAGGCCCATGCAGAACATCCGGTTTGAAAATCCCGAGTGGCTATTGCTCTTGCTGCTCTTGCCCCTGTTGCTCGTCTCCTATATGCGCGAGCACCGGGGGCGCCAGGGCAGCGTGCAGTTTTCCGACCTGGGCACGCTCAGGCGTGCCTCCTCCTCGCTGTGGGCCAAGCTCCGGCACAGCCTGATCGTACTCAAAATCCTCGGTCTGGGCTGTCTGGTCACGGCGATGGCCCGGCCCCAGGCCGGGCGCGAGGTACGGGAGCTGTCGTCGGAGGGGATCGATATCATGTTGACCCTGGACGTGTCGTCGAGTATGAAATTGAATGACCTCNACCAGGGTCAGAAGAGCCGCCTGCAGGTGGCCAAGGAGGTCGTGGCCGATTTTATCGGTGGGCGCTATAGCGACCGNCTCGGCATGGTGGTCTTTGCCGGCGAGAGTTTCACCCAGTGTCCGCTGACCCTCGACTACGACGTATTGCTGGAGTTTTTGCAGGGGGTCGAAATTGCCGACGAGGGTTGGGACGGCACCGCCATCGGTATGGCATTGATCAANGCNTGCAACCGGCTGCGCGACTCCGAGGCCAGGAGTCAGGTGGCGATCCTGTTGACCGACGGGGTCAATAATGCCGGGGAGATCGAGCCGCTGACGGCGGCCGATGTGGCTGCGGCAGTGGGCATCCGGGTCTATACCATTGGGGTCGGCAGTGATGGNACGATCCGCCGGCCGGTACAGGGGGTTTTCGGTACCCGCTACCAGANCGTGCAGGTAGAGATCGACGAGGAGACCCTCAAGGAGGTGGCCGCGCGCACNGGCGGCAAGTACTACCGCGCGACCAGCGAGGAGAAATTAGAGGCGATCTACCGCGAAATAGGCGAGCTCGAGGCGACCGAGATNAAGTCCGAAATCCACGTGGACTACTCCGAGCGCTTCGCCTATTTTCTCTGGCCGGGTCTGGTCCTGTTGTTGGGGGAGATGCTACTGGCCAACACCCGCTTCCGGCGTCTGCCCTGAGGTCTCATGCGCTTTTCCTCCCTGATTAATTTCTGGTTGCTATTGCTCTTGCCGCTACTAGCGTCCTTTTTNGCCTGGGCGCTGATGGCTCGGCGCCGGGCACTGGTGCGCTTTGCGCGCTGGCCGCTGGCGGCGAAGTTGACCCGGGATTTGAGCCGGGGTCGCCAGTTCTGGAAATACGCTTTGTTGGGATTCGGGACGCTATTNTTGATTTTGGCGTTGGCGGGNCCNCAATTCGGAACCAAACTCGAAATGGCGCAGCGCAAAGGCGTCGATGTGATGCTGGTGCTCGACGTGTCGCGCAGCATGGCCGCCGAGGACGCCAAGCCCAATCGCCTCGCCAGAGCCAAATACCAGATCCGCCAATTGCTCGATTTGCTCGAGGGGGATCGGGTCGGGTTGGTGATCTTCGCTGGCAAGGCCTTTGTCCAGTGTCCATTGACCACCGACTACGGCGCGATCGATATGTTCCTCGATATTCTCGGTCCCGGTTCGGTATCGGCACAGGGCACCGCCATCGGCGACGCGCTGCGGTTGGCGACCCGTTCGTTCGATCCCGACGATCGCCAGCACAAAGCCGTGGTACTCTTCACCGATGGCGAGGACCACGTGGGGCGACCGCTAGCGGCGGCGCGGGCGGCGGCCGAACAGGGCGTGCGGGTGTTTGCCGTTGGTCTCGGTACGCCCGATGGT
The DNA here is from genome assembly GCA_002724215.1 of Gemmatimonadota bacterium. GTDB lineage: Bacteria > Latescibacterota > UBA2968 > UBA8231 > UBA8231. The sequence goes on from PBOD01000225.1 coordinate 20,825, forward strand.
GAGCTAATTCCGCAAGTCGCCGGCGGCGGCGTCAGCTACCACAAGGATGAACAGGGCAACTATGTCAAAACCCGGCTCGACGAGGGGGGGTTACAGGCGATGGCGTTGGAGACCGAGGGCGATTATTTCCGCAGCACGCTGGGCGGCACCGAACTCGAGGCGATTTACAGCCAGATCGCGCAGATGGAACAGAAGGATATCGGATCTTCGCGCCTGACCCGCTATGAAGATCGCTTCCAGTGGCCGCTGTTTGCGGCACTTTTGTGTTTTTTCGCCGAGGCCTTTCTCGGCGACGCTCGGGTGCGCTCGCGCGAGTGGAAGGGGCGCTTCGCATGAGGGTGCGTACGGCGATGCTCGCTGGTATGTGGTGCCTGGCGACGGCGGCGACCGTGGGCGATCCGGTGGTGCAAAAAAGTGCTGCGGCACTGGAGCACTACCGCAGCGGTGAGTACGCCGCTGCGCTCAATCTCTATCGCGACGCACTTGTCGACCGACCCGACGCGCCCGAATTGCATTTTAATGTAGGCGACGCGTTGTTCAAAAACGGGGATTACGAAAAGGCTCTGCAAGAATTCGCGCAGGTACTCAAGGCACCGGGGGAAAAAATTCGCGCCCAGGCCCACTACAATATGGGCAATAGCTATTTTCAACAGCAGGCCTTTGAACAGGCTGTCGAATCCTATAAGCAGTCGCTGCAACTGGATCCGGCCGACGAGGACGCCAAGGTCAACCTCGAATTGGCGCTGGAACAGTTGCAGCAGCAGGATCAGGACCAGCAAGACCAGCAGGACCAGCAAGACCAGCAAGACCAGCAGGACCAGCAAGACCAGCAAGACCAGCAGGACCAGCAAGACCAGC
>PBOD01000027.1 GCA_002724215.1 Gemmatimonadota bacterium
ATCCCGGGGCGGAGATCGACGACAGCGCCGAGCGGTTAGAAAACTTCCGTGCAAATCCAGTGCGGCCGCCGCTACCGCCACACGCCGAAATCTGCGATGTCGCGCGGTGCGAGGTCTTTGCCGAGTACCTAGCCGAGCCGCGCGTGCTCAAAGTGGCTAGGGCCGCGCTCGACACGCACATTCGCATTATGCAGACCGAGGTCAACAAGTCGTCGCGGCCGGCCGAGCAGCCGATCTCCGCCGAACAGTTGCGGCGGCGCGGCTGGCATTCCGACTGGCCGCATGACCTGACGGCGTACGGGCCGAGCGACGAGCAGCCGTGGAAGCACTGTGGCGCGGTCGCCCAGCCCTTTCCCGATGTCTGCATGGCGCTGTCGACGGTGTGGTATCTGGGTCCGGAGGATGTGACCCCGTTTAACGGCGGCACCTGGATCGTGCCGGGATCGCACAAAGACCCGCGCAACCCGCGCGGCCCCGACGACGGCATCGACCAGAACGCGCCGATCCCGGGGGAATTTCAGGTCTCGGCGCCGGCGGGCTCGGTCTTTATGCAGGATACGCGGATCTGGCATTCGGGCGCGCTCAATCAGAGCGAGCACGAGCGCACGGCCGTGGTGTGCCGCTATGCGCCGTGGTGGCTGTCGGGCAATGAATTTGGGAATCTGCACTCGGGCGGCCACGCGCTGAGGACCTACGTGCCGCGAGAGGTGTACGAGAAATTTTCGCCGGAGTTGCAGTTGCTGTACCGGCACCTCGCCGAGGGGGTGGAAGACGTGCTGCAGCCTGGCAATCAGCACTCGGCGGCGCGCGCCCAGGGGCTGCGCGGGTCGGCGCGCAACGGCGATAACGGCCATATCGTCGCAGGCGCGATGAGCGGCGAGGAATGGGAAAGCAGCCGCCGCGAAAGCAACGGCGCATGACGGCTACTCTGGTTGGCCACTGGCCCCTCGCCGGCGACACGCACGATGTCTCTGGCAACGGCAACCACGGCGAAAATCGCGGCGTCGATCTGACGGCTTCCGGACCAGACGGGCGCGACGGCACCGCGGCCGTATTTGATGGCCGGCAGAGCGCGATGCTGGTCTGCGACAGTCCGTCGCTGCGCACGGGCAGCGAGGATTTCGCTCTGGCAGCGCACATCTATACCGAGGCGATGGTCGATGACCCGCTCGGCGATATCGCAACCAAATTCGACCCGCAGCGCCGCAAGGGTTTTAACTTCGGGCTGAAACGCCACTCCGCCGCCTGCACCAGCCTGGCCAATTACCGCAATTTGCAGTTCGGCATAGACGATGACGCGCTCGATCCGGAGTGGACCGATTGCGGGCAGCCCGGCCGATCGACCTTTGTCATGGCGCTGGCCGTGCATGAGGGTGCGCTCTACGCCGGCACGGCGGAGACGGCTGAAGACCATGCGGGCCACGTTTTTCGCTATGTCGGCGATGCGCAGTGGGAAGACCTGGGGCCGCTCGATGGAGCCAATGCGGTGATGACGCTCGCACCATACGAGGGCGCACTCTACGCCGGTACCGGACGGCTCAAATTGCTGGGCTCGTCGCTACCCGAATCCGCCAACTCGCAGGAGGGCGGCAAGGTCTTTCGGCGCGACGGCGACGCCTGGGTCGACTGCGGCAAGATCGGTGGCGAGCGCGGCAGCTATGCGGAGTATGCCCACGATACGGTGCATTCGCTGGAGGTTTTTCAGGGGCGCCTCTACGGCGTGCCCCTCTATACCCAGGGGCTGTTTTGCTACGAGGGCGACCAGACCTGGACCGACTGCGGCAGCTACGGACGCCGCGCGTTTACTCTGGGCGCCTATCGCGGCGCCCTCCACCTGCTCGACAATGGCCCCGGTGTCTATCGCTATGAAAGCGGCGACGACTGGACTCGATGGACGCGACTGGCCGAGTTGTCTGGAGTTTCGCAGGTCTACTCGCTGGCTGTCTACCAGGGCCGGATGGTCGTCGGTACCTGGCCAGAGGCGCGCGTCTTTGGCGCAGCGCCGGACGGCGGCTGGAGCGACATGGGCCGGTTGGGCGAAGAGCTGGAAGTGATGGGAATGGCGGTCTATAACGGCAAACTCTACGCCGGCACCTTGCCGCTGGGCCAGGTCTATCGCTACGACGGCGACGGCCGCTGGACCTGTACCGGCCAGCTCGACACCACGCCCGATGTCACCTATCGCCGCGCCTGGTCGACAGCGGTCTACGACGGCAAGCTCTTCTTCGGCACGCTGCCGGCGGGCAGGGTGATGTCGCTGGAAGCGGGGCGCAACGCCACTATGGACCGCGCCCTGGCGCCGGGCTGGCGGCACGTGGCGGCGGTGCGACGCCAGGGCAAGCTGGCGCTCTACGTCGACGGCGAAGAAGTGGCCGCTTCTGCGGCCTTTGCGGATGCCAGCTACGATCTGAGCCATGGCGAGCCGCTGCAGGTAGGCTGCGGCCAGCACGATTATTTCAACGGCCGCATCGCCGACCTGAGATTTTACCGTGGCGCCCCGAGCGCGGAAGAGATCCGGACATTGGCAGCAAATCGCAGTACAGAGGGGTAAACGCTCGCCAGGCAAGTCTAGTGCGGTGTGCAGATCCAGGCGGTCGCAAGCGAGAAACTCCAATCCCGCGGGCGGCGCTGTGCGGCTTGCCCATATAGGGCACCGGAGGCCCGGTTGCGGTCTGCGGCTGGCTTAACGGCAGGCGCCGGGCTAGCGGACGAAGCCGATGACGGCTATAAAGTGGCAGATCGAGCCCGCCAGCACGAAGGCGTGCCAGATGCCATGTGCATAGACTAGCTTGCCCATTTTGTCGAGGACGTAAAAGAGCACCCCCGTGGTATAGGCGATGCCGCCCGTCGTGAGCCAGTTATAGCCGGCCGCGGGCAAGGCCGTCCGCAGCCCATCCATGTCGTAGGCGCAGGTCCAGCCCATCGCCATATAAATCAACAGCTGGCCGATGCGCACCGCTCGGCCCGACAGGAACAACTCGCTCAGCGCACCGAGAACGGCGAGTGCCCAGACGACGCCGAGGATATACCAGCCGGTGCTGTCGCGCAGACAGACCAGCATAAACGGGGTATAGGTTCCGGCGATTAGCAGGTAGATCGACAGGTGGTCGAAGACCCTGAACAGCCGTTTGAGCTCGGGCGGGCGGAAGCTGTGGTAGAGGGTCGACATGGTGTAGAGCAGGACCAGGCTCAGCCCGAAGACGGCGAAGCTGGCAAAGATCCAGGAGTCGCCTGTCTGCACACCAACGCTGAGCAATGCGCCCAGGCCGACCAGAGCCAGTACTGCCCCGGCCAGGTGGCTGATGCTGTTGAGTTTTTCGCCCTGATACATGTTGCTACGGGTCTTCCGTACTGGCAGCGCCCCGCGCGAATCCCCGCACGTCCAAATCGTCAAAAGAAACCTGTTGCTCATCTTCGACGATGAGGCCGACTCGGCCTTCGCTGTGGCGGTCGTCAACGACCGTGCCCACATGGGTGCCATTGGCGAGAAACCGCAAGGTATCCGCCACCGCGATTACTTGCAGATCGTTTGCTCCGAACGGATTGATAGCGGCGCTTTCGGTCCACTCTATCAGGAAGACGGGAGGATTGCCGGGCTTCTCGCCGTCCCAACGCAACACCGAATACCGACCCGCCGCGGTTATGACAAAGCCATAGCCCAGGACGTAGTTGTCGCGGTTGACGCGGGCTCGCCACGTTACGCCGTAGCCGCCGGTGACCGATCCCCGCATCCACTGCGTTTGGACCGTCAGGTCCAGGTCGCCTGCGAAATGGACGGTTGGGCCCATGCTCATAAAAAAGCGCTCGCCCCCATGCAACAAGAGCCGGCCATCGGCTATTTCCCACGTGCCAACATCATTAGTCACCCAGCCGTGTACAGCCTCTGTATCCGCGAAGTCGATCTGGTAAGAAATCGCCTGTGCCGGGCCTAGGTCCTCCCAGTCGAAGGGTGCCTCAGGCGATACGGCCCTATCTGGGGAATCGCACCCCGCAACTGCGGCGGCCAACAAAATGGCGATTCGCCTTCTTAGCGTTGCGTCTTGTGGCATGGGGCAGTGCATTCTGCACTCATCGACTACTCGCTATGCCCTTTGATACGGGCTTCCTACGGCGCGAGCGGAGTGATGTAGAGCGTATCGCCTGTGACGCAGCCCAACTCGGTAGCGGCGTGGCCGAAGCTGATGGCGATTTGCAGGTTGCCATCGTCCTCNATCAGCGCCACCCACTCGCCGCGCTCGACATCGCNGTAGTCGGTGCTNAGTCTGGCGCGTAGGGTGCGGTCTTTGTGGCGCAGCTCGAAGGTCCTGTCCAGCACGATGCCGCGCCTGGCCAGCATTTTGCCGCTGAGATCGGTGTTGATATTGGCGTATTCCTCGCTGATGCGGGTGACATTGGCGACGAGGAGAGACGCGGTCTCGTTGGGGTCGGGGGCCAGGTGGGCGCAGCCGACCAGCAGCGCCGCGCCCAATATGCGAATGATCATTATTCCTCCCTAAAAGCCGAAGGCCAGCGCGCCGCCATCGACGGCGAAGTCCTGGCCGGTAATATAGGACGCAGCCGGCGAGACCAGAAACAATACCATCGCCGCCAACTCGTCGGGCTCGCCGTAGCGGCGCAGCGGCATGCGGCCCATGATCTTTTTCTGCCGCTCGGGGTCGACGACCTGTTTGTTGATTTCGGAGGGGAACCAGCCCGGAGCGATCGAGTTGACCAGGATATTGTCCTGCGCCCACTCAACGGCCAACCCGCGGGTCAGGCCGGTGACAGCGGCCTTGGAGATGCAGTAGGGAGCGACCTCGGCAAAGCCGAGATGTGCGGCCAGCGAGGAGATCGAGACGATGCGGCCCGCGTCGGGCGATTGCTTTAAATAGGGGTAGCACAGCTGGCAGAGACGGTAGGCGGCATCGACGTTGATCCGCTGGATTTTCTCGAAGGACGCGCGCGCAAAGTCTTCGGCCCGCGCTTTTTCGGTAATGCCGGCGTTATTGACCAGGAAGTCGAGACCGCCGCCGCCGATTTCATCGACGATGCGCGCTATGGCCTGGTCGTCGCCGACGTCTGCCTTGATGTGNTGGATGTGGTCGCTTTGTGCGTCGTGCTCGACCTTGACCTGGCCGGTGCGGCTGAGCGCGAAGACCTCGGCGCCGGCATCAGCCAGGACTTGGCNNGTGGCCAGCCCGAGGCCGCTGGAGCCGCCGGTGAGGATGCCGCGCTTGCCCTCCAGCGAGAACATTTTTTCTAGCGTGGTCGCGGTATGGCTTTGCATGGGGGGTCCGATCTATCGCTGTGGAGTGGATGACCAGTATAAAGGGCGACAGACGGNGCGCGGTCAAGTCCAATCGGGGGGCGGTCTGCGCGCAGGGGATATTGCGCAGGGCAGGGCCAACGCAGTGATCGGTTGGCCTGAGCAAGCCTGAGCCGGCTCGACCGCATGCAGAATCGCGACGCAATGGTCGGGCGGATATCGGCACAGAGCCGGATCGCACCCGCGCTGAGCGGCTGAGGGCAAAGAGGACAATGAGCCCGAGTCGGGCACCGTTGCTTCAAACGCAANAAAGCGGGACGGCAGTATCGCCGTCCCGCTTTTCGCTATGCCCGAGAGAATAGAGTTACTCTTCGCTAAATGAATTGATTCCGCCTACGGCATTCATAAATTTCCATTGTCCATCAATTTTGCGCAGGAACCACAGAGATTCCCAACCGGATCGAATTCTGACATTTCTGGCCGTATCATTCCGAGCCCACTCGATCCTGGAAATGGCTATCGCGTGGTCATCATTAACATCGATCCGCACCAATTCGTATCGCGTTTTCATGTCCACCGCGGTGTCGGCCATAGCGGCCGCAAAGCCCTTGCCAAAATCGGGCTCAAGAAAGCGTTTTCTTCTTTCCTCGCTCCAATTGCCCACCGTAACGCCCCGAAAATCAGCCTCTCCGTTGTTTCTCGGCACGCCAGCGGTAAAGTAATGCTCGTCCCGGTTGGCAAGAACCGCGCGACCATCGCCACTTGCCCAGGCCTCCTGATCTGCGTCGAACAGTGCCCGAATGGCGCGGGTATCTGCGGTTTCTTGCCCATGAGAAGAGTACGGCATGCTGATGGCTATAAGGCACAATATTGAGATGGGGAAAAATCGAGTCTGCATAATATCTCTCCGTAATAGCTATAACTGCATCATTGACCGCTGAGAAAACTGCCACTACTGTGCAATTCCCACGCGATCGGTAACGGCCCCGCGTTCCGAGGCCGGCTGATGTTGCTGGCTGCGAGCGAGGATGCGCCGGACGGACAATGGCCGCGTGACGATCTCCGAAGTCGGTCGACCTTTTCAGTATGGATTTAACATAGAAAACCTCCTGCCAAAGGTGTTTTAGGGCAGGCCGTACATCGGCGCTACGAGCACGACCAGAAGGCCGTCATAGTACCCAATTTGGCGATGGAGCACAATCAGCACGCGCTCTGTGCAGCGCGGAGACTTACGATCAGCTAGTTGAAATACCGTGGTGGCGATCGCGCAATATGTTGCGGTCGAGGGCTTGCGCAACCCATACTCGGCTATTTGTCTTGTGTCTCGTACTTTCAATAACACAATCGACCCCGAAGCCATGCGAAAACCACACGGGAGCACGAAGATGCCTGATGAACCCACCGTTATACGCGCCACCCAACGCACTGATTTTCCGGCCTGGGCCGTACTCGAGCGCCGCCTAATCGACGCCATCGACGAGGCCGCGCCNGTCTTCCTAGNGCAATACACCCGCCCCGGTGGCGCGNTGATCTGGCGCGAGGATTACCCCGGCGATGGCGTGTGGGCCGACGATCTCTACGAGGCCTTTTTCAATTGGCCGCACTACTATGCGCTCGGCGGCAGCCAGTACACGGGCACTAAAGCGCTCGAAGAGTGGAATGCCATCACCCGACAACTGACCTACGATTACGGCCGCGTTACCAACGAATTCGTCAACGACGATGACTGGTTTCACAACGCTGAGAACTACATCTACTTCTACCATCTCGGCATGGCCGACCCGACCAATCTCGAAAATGTGCGCCGCGCGCGTCGCTTTGCCGGCTGGTATCTGAACGAAGATCCGGCGGTGCCAAACTACGACCCCGTCAACCGCGTGGTGCGTTCGCCGTGCAGCGGCAGTCTGGGGCCGCTGGCGCATATGCGTCCGGGCGAAATTCACTACGATATCGTGCACGAGCACGCCACGCTNGGGCCGGGTTTCGACTTGCCCGAAGGCTGGGCTGACGACGACGAGATCCGGCGCGCGGTGGAGGCGCGTTTCGACGAGGTGGTGATGGATGGCGATGTGGCGGTGAATCTGGGCGTGGTCNCCTTAGTGGCGACGGCCTTTTTGCACACTGGCGAGACCAAGTACCGCGANTGGATCGCCGAGTACATGGGCGCCTGGCTCGAGCGGACCCGTGCCAACGGCAATATCGTGCCCGACAATGTCGGCCCCAATGGCCTCGTCGGCGAAAAGCGCGATGGCCAGTGGTGGGGCGGGCTCTATGGCTGGACCGGCCGCTATGGCCACAATATGATGATCCACGCGATGACCGCCGCGGCCGAAGCGGCGCAGCTGGTCACCGGCGATCCGCAATATCTCGACCTGATGCGAATGCATCTGGATTGCCTGATCGAGCACGGCCGCGAGGACGGCGGGCGCTTGCTGGTGCCGCACAAGCACACCGATGCGGGCTGGGGCGAGTTCGGGCCAATCTGTCCGGATTTGCCGCTACACCTGTGGNCGGCGTCGCTGCAGGATGCGGACTGGAGCCGGATGGAGTCTTTGCGCCGCGGGGCTGAAGAGGAGTGGGCGCGCCTGGGCCAGCGGGGGCCACGCTCACTGGATTGCCGGGCGTGGACGCGTTTTCTCGCGGGTGAGTCACCCGACTATCCGGTGCAAATTCTGCAGGCCAATTATCGCGAGGTCTGCGACCGCACCGAGAAAATCCTCAACGACGATCAGGATCTGACCCGGCTCGATGTGCACTGGTGGCAACAGGTGAACCCCGTGGTCACAGAGGCACTGGTACAGCTGACGACCGGCGCGCCGCAGACCATTTACTGGGGCGGATTGGCTCAGGGCAAGGTGCGATACTTCGATCCATGCGGCCGGCGGCCCGGTCTGCCCGCGGACGTGGCGGCACTGGTGCATGGAGTTGCTGCCGACGGCGTCGAGTTGACTTTGGTCAATCTGAGTTCGAGCCGGGAGCGGCGGGTGATTGTCGGCGCGGGCAGTTTNGGCGAGCACCGCTTTGCAGGGGCACGGGCCGACGACGAGAACATCGCGGTGCAAGGGACGTATGTCGAGGTGGNGCTGGCGCCGGCGAGCCAGATCGAGTTGGCGCTGGGGCTGGAGCGNTATTGCCAGCCGCCCAGCTTTCGCGAGCCGTGGCATGGCGCTGGAATTCCCTATCGGTGACCGGCGGCGGCAACTCAGCGCCTAATCGGGGTGCGGCCCCCGGTCCTGCAGCAGCCGCTGTACCTCGGCCTCGGTGGCTGCACTGCGCGCGGCATNGGGTCCCCAGTGATCGATGGGGCTCAATTCGGCCCTGTCGCTGACGCGGATCGCGACGTCGCTGCGCTCGCGGACTTCTGGCCTGAGCCGGGTGCCCATGCCCGGGACCTGCGGCGCATGCAGGTAGCCGTCGCGGATGTCGAGGTTGGGATCGACGAATTCGCCGTACCAGCCCTTGAAATAGCTCGGCACGTGCTCCTGGATCATGGCGTTGGCAGCGCTGAAGCAGATATGCCCGCAGGCGAAGATGTTGACCGGGCCGCTGGCGTCGTGCGGGGCGAAGGGCACCTGGTGGGCGGAGGCGAGAACGGCGATTTTGCTGGTTTCGGAAATGCCGCCGGTCCAGATCAGGTCGGGCATAATGATTCGCGCCGATCCATTTTCGATAAAGTGCCGCAGCTGCCAGCGCGTTAGCAGACGCTCGGAGATGCACACCGGCGCGCTAGTAGCTTCTTGCAACCTCAGCAGCGCGTCGGGATTCAAAAGGGGCATCAAGTCCTCCTGCCACATCATCTGATAGGGTTCCATCGCCCGCGCNATCTGTATTGCCGCTGGCAGGCTCCACTTGCCGTGACCATCGTTGGCGATTTGCATCTCCATGCCAACCGCATCGCGGATCTCACGGATGGGCTTGAGCGCGCGGTCGAGGTCCATTGGATGGATCGATTGCCCATCGGTCGCGCCGGCCAGCGCGATGGTGGGACCGCCCTTCATCGCGGTGATGCCTTCGTCCAGTAGTTCCCTGGCCANATCGGCGGCGCCCTCGTAGGCAAAGCCGGTGGCGTAGACGCGGATCCGTTTGCGCACCGCACCGCCCAATAGCTCGTAGATCGGCACGCCCAGGGCCTGACCTTTGATATCCCACAGCGCCATATCGAGCGCGGAGATCGCACGCATCTCGGCNCCGCCGTANCCGGCGTGGTCGGATAGGCGGAANTGCGCCTCCCAGTGGNGCTCNATCGCGGCGGGGTCGCGGCCGACGAGCAGTGGTCCGAAGAAATCGTGTATGGCNGCTTCGACGACGGTGGGCGCGTAGAAGGTCTCGCCGAGGCCGACGATGCCGNCGTCGGTGTGGACGTGGACCCAGATAATCTGGGGCTGCGCGGCGGTGCGAATGGTTTCGATCTGGGTGATGCGCATGGGGAAGCTCCTGGTTGGGGTCGCGGGTAATATAATCCAGGTGGTGGTTGCCCGCCCCTGGGCCGGATACTATCCTTTCGATCTGCCACAGGAGGAAACAAGCGTGAAATCAGCCAATATCGTTTTAACGGGTAAACAGCAGGTCGAGTTGTTGCGCGAGCCCTGTCCTCAGGCGCCGGCGGGGGGCCTGCTGGTCAAGACCCGTGCCAGTCTGATCAGCACCGGCACCGAGTGCATATGCTATCGCAGCGAGATGGATGCGGGCTCGCACTGGGCCGGTTGGGTGCAGTATCCTTTTTATTTGGGCTATAGCAATGTCGGCGAAGTGGTGGAATTGGGAGCAGGGGCGGAGGGCTACGAGATCGGCGACCGGGTGTTCAGCACGTCGAGCCATCGCCAGTATGCGGCGGTCGCCGGCGGGGCGGTCAAAATACCAGCAGGAGTTTCGGACGGGAGTGCGGCGTGGTCCAAGTTGGCGACCATCGCGCAAACCGGTGTGCGCCGGGCCGAGCTAGTTATGGGTGCGCGCGTGGCTATTATCGGCGCGGGGCCGCTGGGGCAGTTGTTGTGCCAGTATGCGCGGGTGATGGGCGCGGGCGAGGTGCTGCAGATCGATACGGTGGAGAGCCGGCTGGCGGTGGCCCGTGCGCACGGTGCTACCCAGACCTTCGCCGGCAGCGCTGCAGACGCGGTGCCCTTTGTCGAGGAGTACACCGGCGGCGAATTGGCCGACGTGGTCTTCGACGCGACCGGGCACTGGGCGGTCTTCCCGCTGGCGCTCAAGCTGGTGCGGCGCTTTGGTGTGCTGATGTTGATCGGCGATTCGCCACACCCGAGCAAGCAGGTGCTGACCGCCGACGTGTTGACGCGGCAGATCAGCGTGCGCGGCACCCACAACGAGCAATTGCCGCCGCACGTGGAGGGCTGGGGCGCGGCACGGCAGATCGAATTGTTCCACACCTATATCGAGCGAGAACAGATGCGGGTCGAGGATTTGATCACCTCGCGCTTTGCGCCGCAAGAGGCGCCCGGCGTCTATGCCCGGCTGCTGGAAAACCGAGCGGAGACGATTGGGGTGGTCTACGACTGGAATTGCTTGGAGGATTGAGATGCCGGTAAAACAACCGGTATGCCTGCCGATCCTGCCGCCAATGGATCGCGATGTACTGTAGCGGGCCATCGCCGCTATTGGCTATCCGGCGATCGAGATCTGGGGCCGCGGCGACGAGGGCTATCAGGGCGATTGCACCGACTGGGGTCTCGAAGTGGTCGAACGAGTGGATAGCGCACGAGTCACGCGATTGTACGATATCTACCACATGCAGATCATGGAAGGCGACGTGATCCGCACCATCGGCGATCGCCGCGACGGATTACGACGGCTATGTCGGACACGAGTTTGTGCCCAAGGGCGAGGTGGTGCCAGCGCTGCGGCAGGCTTTTGCGTTGTGTGATGTCTAGGCGGTAGCCGCGCCGCGCACCACCGGCATGTGGGCAGGCGGCTCGGCTGCGCGGTTGCCGCCCAGGGGACGAGCGGTAGCGTCCATATAGTGGATCGCCAGCGCCCGGCGCGGCCGGCTGGTGGTGTTGGGCAGGGTGCGATGGGGGGTGCAGCCGTGGTGGAACATGATCTGTCCGGCGTTGAGTTCCAATGGTATGGCCCGGCTTTCGTCGGGATCGGTCATCGCGTAGCCGGCGGATTCGAGGCTCTCGTGCGCCCACAGACCGGTGTGCGCGCCGGGTATAACCCACATGCAGCCATTATCGAGGGTAGCGTCGTCGAAGGCCATCCAGCAAGAGACGACGGCATTATCCTTACTCACCCTGAAATAATAGTCGTCCTGGTGCCAGGCGATTTCGCCGCCGGTACGCGGCGGTTTGTGCAGCCCCTGGCACAGGATCAGCTTTAGATTGGGGCCGATGAGCTGCTCTACGGGATCGAGGATGCGCGGGTCGCGGATCAGCTCGTCGAATCGCGGATGGGCCAGGTGGGCGCAACGGATCTGGTAGACCCTGGTGGGGGTGCCGTCGTCGCGCACGCCCGGGCGGATGTTTGCGAGTCGGTTCTGGCAGCGCAGGTCGTCGAGGCAGGCGTCGTAGGCGGCGGCGCAGGTGGCTACTTCGTCGGGGCGGAAGACCGTCTCGCAGACGAGATAGCCATGGTCGGCGAAGTGGTCGATCTGTTCGGGCGTCAGGGCGGTGTCTGCGGGCATACGGGCCATTCCTCCGACACCAAGTTAGCGCCCGGAGAGCAGAAGGACAACCGGGTTGGACCGGAGTGTCCGGTTTCGCTACCTTAGCCCGAAACTCATTCGGGAGACGTAACGATGGACCAGGCCGACCGCGATTTTTTTGCCGCCAACGGCTTTTTGAACCTCGGACAGGTACTCGACGCCGGAGATGTCGAATACTTCCGCGCGATGTTCGATGCGGATATAGAGCAGTACCCCTACTTCTGGCACCGCTACGGCCACCACCAGGAGGCCAACTACGAAGCGCTGATCACCACGCCACAATTCGACGAATTGATCCGCCACCCCAGGATTTACCCGACGATTGAGGCACTGATGGGTGGGCCGCTATGCTTCGGCGAGATCGGGCTGCGCCTGATGCGTGCCTACGACGGCCAATTGCACCAGGGCTGGCACCGCGACCGGCCGCACTGGCACCAACACCCTTTGCGGATGGACTATATCCAGCTAATGGTCTACCTAGCCGATGTCGATGCGGGGACCCACTGTTTCTCGCTGTCGCCGGAGTCGATTGACCAGGAAGTGCTAAAGGACCAGGGCGAGCAGATCGCGCGCGGCGGCGAGTACCATCTGCACGGGCCGGCGGGGACCTGCGCGCTGTTCAACGTGGCGGTGCTGCACACGGCGACGACGCGGCCGACAACGGCCGAGCGGCGCACGGTGCAGATCTACTATGGACATCGTGATCGAGCGCCGCTGGCGAATGATTCGAGTATTCCGGCGGCGTTTTGGCGCGATAGTGCAGATGAAGAAACGCGGGGGTTTTACGGGGTGTTGAACGAGCGGACGAAGAAGTATATGGCGGCGTTTATGGAGCAGTAGATGTGGGAGGGGAGAGGGGGTGTGGCGCTGCCGCGCTCAACCCCCGTGCCTTCGCTCCCCAAACCGCTCGCTCGCTCGCGCCAGCCCCCTTTTCTACTATCCCTCTGCTGCGATTCTCTCCAGATACTTCGGCGCTCGCCGCGCCCGCGTCCCCTGCTCAAACGCATAAGCGAACTTGATCAATGCCGGTTCCTGCCAGGCGCTGGCGAAAAACGAAATGCCCACCGGCAGGTCGTGGATGAAGCCAGCGGGTACTGTGATATGCGGGTAGCCGGCGACCGCGGCTGGCGACGAGCAACCGCCGCCGGAGTGGTCGCCGTTGACCCAATCGACGACCCAGGCGGGGCCGCCGGTGGGGGCGATAATGGCGTCCAGGCGGTGTTTGGCAATGGTTGCGTCGATGCCCTCGTCGCGGGTCAGGCGGTGATTTTGCGCTAGGGCATCGAGGTACGCCTGGTCGGTCAGGGGCCCCTGCTCCTGTGCCTTCAACAACCGCTCCTGGCCGAAGTAGGGCATGATGCGGTCGGTGTCGGCTTCGTTGTAGGCGATCAATTCTTCCAGGGTTTTGACTTGCACGTCGGGACCACGGCCGGCCAGGTAGGCGTTGAGGTCGGTCTTGAATTCGTAGAACAGGACGGTGGATTCGCTCTCGCCGTACTGGCCCTCGGTAGCGATGTCGGTCTCGTCGATTACTTCGGCGCCGAGGTCTTTGAGCGCGGCTATGGACTCCTCCATGATGCGATCGACCCGCACATCGAATCCGCAGAAATTGCGCGCTATGCCGATACGTGCCCCCCGCAATCCCTCCTCGTCGAGAAATTGTGTGTAGTCGGCGTGGCGTTCGGCGCCCTGCGTGGCGGGATCGCGCGGGTCGGTGCCGGTCAGCGCCGAGAGCAGGGCTGCGGCGTCGGCGACGGTGCGCGCCATGGGGCCGGCGGTATCCTGGCTGTGGGCGATGGGGACAATACCGGAGCGGCTGATCAGGCCGAGGGTTGGTTTGATCCCGACGATGCCGTTGACGGTGCAGGGGCAGACGATCGAGCCGTCGGTCTCGGTGCCGATGGCCGCCGCGCAGAGGCCAGCCGCTGCCGCCGTGCCCGAGCCCGAGCTCGAGCCGCAGGGCGAGCGGTCGAGGACGTGGGGGTTTTTGGTCTGGCCGCCGCGGCTCGACCAGCCGCTGGAGGAGCGGGGCGAGCGAAAGTTGGCCCACTCGCTCAGGTTGGCCTTACCCAGTAGCACTGCGCCTGCCTTGCGCAGCTGATCGACCAGGAAGGCGTCGCGGGTGGGCGTAGCTCCCAATAGTGCCAGCGAACCGGCGGTGGTCTGCATGCGGTCGGCGCTGTCGATATTGTCCTTGATGAGAATGGGGATTCCGTGCAACGGGCCGCGGGCGCCGTGCTGTCGTCGCTCGGCGTCGAGCCGCTCGGCGATGGCGATGGCGTCGGGGTTCTGCTCGATGACGGCGTTGAGGGCCGGTCCGCTATCGTCGATATCGGCGATGCGCTGCAGGTAGAATTCGGTCAGCGCGCGAGCGGTGAGTTCGCCGGATTCGAGCCGGGTCTGCAGTTGGGCGATGGTCTGCTCTTGCATGGGGGTAGACTCCGCGTTGCAGTCATGCGTTCTCCGCCGCATAAGCAAGAAAAAATGGGAGGCGCAGTCCAGCAGACTTTTGCCGCGCCAGCGCTTTGCGTACAATCAGCGCTATGAGCAACACTCCGAATATCCTGTTCATTTGTTGCGACCAGCTGCGCCGCGATGCACTGGGGGTCAATGGCAGTGCGGTGTGCCAGACGACCCATCTCGACCGTCTGGCGGCTGAGGGGATGAATTTTAGCCGGGCTTTTACCGTCTCGGCGCTGTGTTCGCCGGCGCGGGCTTCGCTGCTGACCGGCTTGTATCCGCACCGGCACGGGATGACCGACAATTGCAATGCGCGCAAGGTCGAGCGGCGGGAGTTGCCACTGGA
The DNA here is from genome assembly GCA_002724215.1 of Gemmatimonadota bacterium. Lineage (GTDB taxonomy): Bacteria > Latescibacterota > UBA2968 > UBA8231 > UBA8231. The sequence goes on from PBOD01000027.1 coordinate 14,710, forward strand.
TCTGCCCGCTTTTTCCCGCATTCTACAGGCGGCGGGATATCGCACTGGCTATGTCGGCAAGTGGCATGTGGGGCAGGAGCGGACCCCGCTGGACTGGGGTTTCGACGACTATCTGCCCGGTGACGGCTGGCACGAGTGGCGGCCCGAGGGGGTTGCGCTGGAAAAGCCGTCGCGGATGAAGCTTCCCTATGCGCCGGAGCAGCCGATGGCGGCCCGGGTGCCCTTGCCGTTGGAAGAATATCCAGAGTACCAGCGCGCCAGTGCGGCCATTGATATGCTGGAACGATATGCCGGCGGCGACGAGCCCTTTTTGCTGCGGCTGGATTTCTTTGGGCCGCACTATCCGCATTACTTGCCCGAGCCGTACGCCTCGCTCTACGACCCAGCGCAGATCCGGCCCTGGGCCAATTTCGCCGATGCGCTGGCGGATGGGCATGCGGGGGCTCAATGGCTGAAGCGGCGCTGGGGCGTAGCCGACTGGGATACGTGCGCCGAAATCGTTGCTGCTTATTACGGACACACAACGTGCATCGACTACCTGGTCGGGCGGGTGCTGGAGGCGTTGGAGCGATTGGGTTTGGCCGAGGCAACGATGGTGGTATTCACGGCGGATCACGGTGATTTGACCGGAGCGCATGGGCTGCTGCAAAAAGGGGCGGTGGGATATGACGAGTTGTACCGGATACCGTTGTTAGTGCGCTGGCCGGGTTCCATTGAGGCCGGTGCCAAATGCGAGGCGATGGTGGAACTGGTGGATCTGATGCCGACGCTGGTGGAGGTCGGCGGAGCAGATGGGCCGACCGACCTGGACGGGCGCAGCGTGGTGCCCTTGTTGCGAGGCGAACATCCCCGGGATTGGCGGGAGGAGGTCTTTGCCGAGTATCTCGGCAGCCAGAACGGTGATATGCCGTTGCGGATTTTGCGAACCGGGCAGTATAAGCTGGTGTGTGGAGCCGCAGGGCCGCTAGAGTTTTTCAATCTGGAAGAGGATCCGGGGGAACTGGCGAACGGGGTGGGCGATCCCGCATACGAGGACGTGATACGCGATTGGTCAGGCAGCATAGACTCGAAGTGTCCCTACCCGCAGTGAACTGGATGTCTAACACCGGAAACTAGATCGCGTCCACCTTGCCCGGCGGTCGGTCGGCTCGCGTTTGTTAGCTGCGAGCACCCGAGTTGATCGCGCGCTGCTTGTTCGTCCATTCGCACCGGGTTATTTTTGAGCATGCCCCTGCTCGATATCGCACCCACCGACCTCATCGACATTGCCGTAGTAGGTCTGCTGCTCTGGGGCCTGGTGATCTGGACGCGCCGCGTACACGCGAGGATGGCGCTGATCGGCCTGGCCTTTCTCGGCGGTTTCTACCTGCTGGCGCGGCAGTTCGAGCTACAACTGACGGCCTGGATTTTCCAGGGCTTCTTTGCGGTTTTAGTAGTCTTACTGGTAGTGGTTTTCCAGGACGATTTGCGCCGGCTCTTCGAGCAGATCGCCGCGCTGGGTTTGCGGCGCAAGGCGTCGCGGCCAGAGAGCGGCAGTCTGGGGGTGCTGGTCCGCGGTCTGCGGCAACTGGCTGAGAAGCGGCGCGGGGCGCTGCTGGTGCTGCCGGGACGCGAGCCGGTGGAAAGGCACCTGCAGGGCGGGATCTACCTGGATGCGGCGATCAGCGAGGAATTGCTCGACAGCCTGTTCGATGCGGGTTCGGCGGGGCACGACGGGGCGCTGGTGATGCGCGACAACAAGCTCGAGCGCTTTGCCGTACACCTGCCGCTATCGGAAAACCGCGACGAACTGGGGCCGGGGGGTACTCGGCACGCCGCGGCGTTGGGGCTGGCCGAGCGCAGCGACGCGCTATGCTTGGTGGTGTCGGAGGAGCGGGGGACCATTGGCATTGCCGCCGATGGGCGCTTGGAAGTACTCGAAGATCCGGGAGAATTGCTGGATCGGGTCCAGGGGCATCTGCAGCGCGCCGGGACGACGGGCAAACCCCGCCTGGCGTGGGGCTGGTGGGGGCGCCGGCTGGCGGAGGCCGTGGTGTCCTTTGCGCTGGCTGCGGCAGCGTGGCTGGTGCTGGTGCCGGGGGCGGCGCAGGAAGAGGGGACGCACCAGGTGCCGGTGGCAGTGACGAATATGCCTATAGGCTATGCGCTGGTGGGCGTCAAGCCGCCGGTGGTGGCTGTAACTGTGGCCGGGCCGCGGCGGGCGATGCTGCTGGCGCGGTCGGAGGATTTCCGCCTGGTGATCGACGCCGACCTGGTTAATCTAGGGCGGCGGACCTTCGCGGTGGCGGCCGATTCGGTCCGGCACGAGACCGACTTGCAGGTGATACAGGTCGATCCCCCAAAGGTCAAATTGGCGGTGAAAAAAGAGTAGGAGAACGAGATGAAAATCGCCCTGCACGACGCCGGTGGTAAGGAGTACTTGCAGTTTATGCGGCAACTGGGTGTCGAGTATGTGGTCAGCGCGGTGGGGCCCGGCGCATCGGGTGCGCTGGAGGTCGATGATATTCTGCGCAAAAAGGAGTACTTCGCCGAGCACGGTGTGATATGGGATGTGATCGAGAATCTGGATCCGCGCATTTACTACAAGGTGATGCTCGGCGAAGAGGGCCGCGAGGAGCAGATGGACAGGGTCTGCGAGTCGATCCGCGCGGTCGGCGAAGCGGGGATCGGGGTGCTGCAATACCAGTGGATGTTGCTGGGTGGCTTGCGCACCGAATACAGCCCGACGGGCCGGGGCGGCGCGCGGGTGCCGCGCTTCGATATGGCGGTGGCTGCAAGGATGCCGGCGGCGGCGATGGACTGGCTCGGTGGCGGCGTCTATCCGACGGTGCCCGACCGCGAGTTGAGCGCGAGCCAGGTGTGGGATAATCTTCGCTACTTCTTAGCAAGGGCGGTGCCGGTGGCTGAGGAGTGTGGGGTCAAGTTGGCGGCGCATCCAGACGACGCGCCGGTGCCGGTGTATATGGGGGTAGCGCGGATTCTGGTGGATTGGGACGGTTTGCAAGAATGCGTCGATGCGGTGCCGAGTCCGAATTCGGGTTTAGGCTTTTGCATGGGGACGATCGGGACAATGGCGAATATGGATGTGGTGCAAGCGATTCGGCACTTCGGGGGGTTGGGCAGGATTCACTTCGCGCACTTCCGCAACCCGCGCGGCCAGGTGCCCTATTTCGACGAAGTTTTCCCCGACGAGGGCGATATCGACATGGTCGCAGCGGTCAAGGCGCTCAACGAGGTCGGTTTCGACGGGGTGATCCGCATCGACCACTGTCCGGGGGTCATCGGCGACAATCCAGCGGCGGATCGGTCGTTTGCGTTCCAGGTCGGATATCTACAGGGGCTGGTGCAGGCGCTGGAGAGGTTGGGAGACTAACCGTGTATATCGCGTTGAGCGTGGAATACGGCCGCGACGATCAGTTGATCTTCGCGCAGCAGTTGGGCGTCGAGCACGTGCTGGTGTCGATCGAAGACTGGGACGAGACATCGTTGAACCGGGTCAAGAATCGGGTGGAGAAATCGGCATTGCAGCTGGCGGGTTTGGAGGGTTTGGCATTGGGCGATGTGGATGCGGCGAGCGCGGCGCTAAGGGCGGCGGGGGCGGTTGGTATCGGCCTGGTGGTCGCGGCGCCCGCCGCTATAGATGACCGCGGGNCGCGGGGTCGCGGCGCAGCGCTGGTGGGCTCGGTCGGCGTAGCGGCAGTAGCTGCCGCGGCTATTGCGCCGGTGGTGGCGATGGCCAACGAAGCCGGGGTGCAGCTGGCCCTGGCGGCCGATATTGAAGGCGCGGGCGTCGNTCTGGATCTGGCGACGATGGGTAGCGCGGCGATTGCAGACTACGGCGAGCGGTTGGCGCTGGTGCGGGCCGGCAATGCTGCAGCGGGGCGCGAAGCCTTTCTCAACGAGGGCGAGACCGACGTGCCAGGGGCGCTGATGGCGCTGAAGAAAGCCGGATTTAATGGCCCGATTCGCGCGGTGGCGCCGCCGGGGATGGTCGGCGACACCGAATGGGGACACAAAGGCCGGGCCTATGACCTGGGGTATTTAAAAGCCGTTCTGCAGACGATTGAATCGCTATAAGGGAGGGTCGCGTGGCGCTTGACGAAGAGCAGATCGCTTTCTTCAAAGAAGAGGGCTATTTGATATTGAAAGGCTTTATCGACCCGCAGCAGGTCGCCGAGTGGCGGGGGCAGTTTTGGCGGCATGTAGGCGCCGACCCGCACGACCCGGCGAGTTGGCCNGACAGCTATGTGNTCGAGGGTTTCGGGGTCGATCCAGCGTTTGGACAGTTGCCGCAGATGCAGTCGGCGATCGCGCAATTGGGTGGTGGGAAGTTTGCGGGTGGCGGCGGGTCGATGCTGGTGCACTGGCCCAGCGGCAAGGACGAGTGGGCCTGGCCCGGCCAGGGCCATATAGACGGCTATGGCCCCGGGGGCTGGAGTGGCGGCTTTATGCTGGGGGCGACGACCTATCTCGACGATGTCGAGGACAGGGGCGGAGCCTTTACCTTCTGGCCGCGCAGCCACGGGCCGGTGCAAGATTTTTTCCGCGAGTTTCCCGAGCAGATTGATGGCAGCTTTCGCGAGCGCGACGATTGGGAGCAGCGCCAGTGGGGGTTGTTTTCGGATCTGTCGACGCACGGGCCGCAGCAGTTTGTGGCGCGGGCGGGAGATGTGATTTTGTGGCACTGCTTTATGTGCCATACGGGGTCGGGCAACATTCGCCAGCGGCCGCGATTGGGGGTCTTTGCCCGCTGGCACTACGAGGACCGCGAGTCGATGCGCTACGAGGTGCCCGAGGACATGTGGAAGTACTGGGCTATCTAGGCCGACTCGTCGGCGAGCACGGGAGATACAGTATGCGCGCGATGGTGCTTTTGATCGCATGTAGCTTGGCGGCTTGCGAAATGTCGCCCAAACAGGCGCGGCGCGAACTCATTGAGCANGACTACAGCTACTCGCGCAACTCNATGGCCGAGGCGATACGCAACAAAGATGCGGCGGCGCTCGAGCTGTTCCTAGTGGCGGGTATGGAGCCCGGCGCGGTATCGGCCGGNTATGCTATGCTCGAGCACGCGGCGACCGCGGGCGATACTGCGATCGTGGCGATTTTGCTGGCGGCCGGTGCGGATCCCAATGCCTCGGGCGGAGTCTCNACGCCGCTGGTAGAAGCGGCGGCGTGGGGGCATGGGGGCGTCGCGGGACAATTGCTGGCNGNTGGCGCCGCTGCTGATGCGGCCGACGCCACCGGCCGGACTCCGCTGCTGGCGGCCGTCGAAAAGGGCGCGGTTGCATTGNCGCGCGCGCTGCTGGCGGCCGGTGCGAATCCCAACACCCGCTCGAAGCTCGGCAGCACGCCATTGGGCGCGGCGCAAAAACTGGAAGACCAGGCGCAGCGGGACGAAATCGCCGGGCTGTTGGCCGCGGCGGGGGCGGTGCGCGGCACGGGAGCCGATCTGACGGCTTTGATGGCGCCCGAGAAATTGACCNCCGTCGCGCCCGAGGAATACGANGTGCGCTTTGCGACGACGNNCGGTGCCTTTGTCGTCGCGGTCGAANGGCGGCTGGCACCGCACGCCGCCGACCGCTTTTACAATCTGGTGCGGCACGGTTTTTTCGACAGCCAGCGCTTTTTCCGGATTGTGCGGGGGCGATTAGTGCAATTTGGTCTCCACAATACTCCGGAGATCGCGGCGCGCTGGTACGGGGCGACGATCCCCGACGATCCCCGGCACGGTGAAAACGCCCGGGGCACACTGGCGTTTGCCGCCGGCGAGGGTGCCGATAGCCGCACGACCCAGATCTTTATCAATCTCGCCGTCAACGCGGACTTCGACCGCCTGGGTTTTGTGCCCTTCGGCCGGGTGGTGGAGGGGATGGATGCTGTGACGGCGATCAATGGCGAATACGGCGAGTTGCCCGAGCAGGGTCGCATCCTGGCCGAGGGCGAAGAGTACCTGGCGCGGAATTTCCCCGCCCTCGACCGCATCGAGACGGCGCGGTTGGTGGAATAGGTCCGATCTTGCCAAACTTTCAAACATCGCGTAGTTTATAACCGTTTGTCCGCCAATGATATGAATCTAACGATAGCCGTTGTTGGCGGCGGCATGTCAACCATTCCTCGGGAGCTACAATGGCGAAGTCGATGTTTTCTCGCGAAGTCGCTCTGAAGTTGGAGAGCGAGCTCAATGCCTTCGAGGCCTGTCTCGGCCTGTCGCACCGCGCCCGCGATATCAACCAGGACCGCAAGGGCCAGGAAATAGAGGGGGACGTCCCCGAAGAGGGGCAGCCCAATTCCTCGGCCAGTGCGATGCTGGAATTTGCCGATGGCCGCATTGTCCTGGGCCATGTGGAGGGCGAAGAGGACTAAGCGACCCTATGTTATCAGCACGAAAGGGCGGCGATCGAGGCGATCGCCGCCCTTTCGCGTACCCGGAGGATGAGCCGTGAGTGAAGCTGCACGCGAAAAATGGGATGCCCGTTATGGCGCCGACGGCTACGAGCCCAGCGAGGAGCCGGTGCCCTTTTTGCGCGAGCGCGTGGGCGATCTGGGCAGCGGCAGCGCACTGTGTCTGGCCGCCGGCACTGGCCGCAACGCGGTCTTTCTGGCCGAGCGCGGATTTGCGGTCACGGCGGTAGACATTTCGCCGCGGGGGCTAGCGTGGGCGTGCGCGCTGGCACAAAGGCGCGGCGTCGAGATCGAAATAGTCGCCGCCGATCTGCTGTCCTACGATCTGGGGACGGCGGCTTATGACCTGATAACGGACTTCTACTTCTACGAACCGGATCTCTTTCCCGCGATCGGGCGCGCCATAAAACCCGGCGGTCGCTTCGTCTTCCAGACCTTTTCGGTCGCTCAGGCCGCAATGTCCGGCGGTCCCAGCAACCGGGCCTTCATGGTAGAGCAGGGAGATCTGTTGGCCGCCTTCGCCGACTGGCGGGTGCGCTATTTCGAGGACACTGTGGTGGAAGATCAAGCGGTCGTACGGCTCATCGCCGAGAAACGCTAAGCCGGGTTGCCGATCAAATCCTGTGGATGTTCCGCGATGTAGTGCTCGATGAGTTCGAGGGTGGGGGCGTCGATTTCGGTGAAGAGCCAGCCGGTGTGGAAGTTGGGCTTTGCGCCCAATCCCCAGCGCAACTCAGCGTAGAGCTGGGGCAGCGGAGGGCGCATGCCCGGCAGTCGCAATTTCATCTGCGCGTTGCCGTCGTCGTTGAGCAGGCGGCGAACCTCGTCGGGCTCCAGGCCCTTGAGGCGGATGCCTCGGGTGCTGAGGTCGGTAGCGATGAGCCCGTTCCAGCGCNNTNGANNCGNATGCCTCGGGNNCTGAGNNCGGTANCGANNANCCNGTTTACTACNNCGCNNNGGNNNCGNNNNCGGGCNNNGAACANATCGCNNNANNNAGANNTANNNCTANNNGNNNGGGCGCGGCGGCGCTTTGTGAAGCGAGTTTTGCCCGTTTGCCTCTGCTGATTCCACGGTGTATAATCAGGCCAAAGAAGGAGGATNTATGNCCCTGCAAAACGACTGCTGNCCCCGCCGCCGCTGGGGCAAAACCGAACTCTCTATTCCCGTCATTCCCTTCGGCACCCAGGGTTTCGGCGACAACTTCGGTCCTGTTAGCGACGAGGAGGCGATGGCGTTGATGCGCCGCGCGGTGGATCTGGGCGTCAACCATTTCGACTGCGCCCGTTGCTACGGCAANTCGCTGGGCAAGTTGGGACGGGCCCTCAAGGAGGGNGTGATCGNCCGTGACGAGGTGATTATCAGCGGGCGGATCTGTTGCCATAGCGCCGCGCAATGGGGTGGCTATGGCGAGGGCCGTCCCGACTATTCGGCGGCGCGGGCGCTGGCCGACGCCGAAGATCAGCTGGGTATTCTGGGCATCGAGAAATTCGACGTGCTGTTCATCCACGATCCCCCCGAGATAGAGCCGACACTGGCAGCCGGTGGCGTGCTGGAGGGGTTAGAGCAAGCGCGGAGCCGGGGCATGGCGGACTTTATCGGCTATGGGATGAATCCCCACGACTTCCACCTGGCGCATATCGAATCGGGCCGCACCGACGCGCTGCTGTGCTTTAGCGATTACAACCTGCTGCGCCAGAGCGCGGCCGACGATATCCTGCCCGCCGCCCACGCCGCCGACCTGGGCGTACTCAACGGCTGGTCGATTATGCGCGGCTGGCTGACNGGAGTNCCGGTGGAAAATTTCATTCCCCGCGACCGATGGGGCGAAGACCAGGAACGGGCCGAAGCGATGCGGCTGTGGTGCGCGGAGCGCAGCGTCGAGATGCTGGAACTGACGTTGCAGTTCTGCCTGCGCGAGGAGCGCATCCACGGCAATCCGATCGGGTCGCTCAATAGCGAGCAGCTAGAATGGAACGTGCGGGCGGCGATGGCAACAGTCTCCGACGCGACGATTGCCGAGTTTACGGCGGCGAGCTTATAAGATGATAGCGGACGCTGGCGCAATGGAAGGGACGCCAGCCGCTGCGGCGAGGCTCTGCGACAGCCCTCCATGGGTCCATGGTTCGGCGTTGATNGCCAAATTGNCGTACATGAGATGAGAAAGTTTCTCGCCGCCGCGGGTTTGATCGTGCTGGTGATTATCGCGGGACGAGGTCTGAAGACCGAGCCAGAGCTGGTATTTAACTGGCATGGATACCGAGCGGGGTTGGACCAGGCAGGCACGGGCGGGCCTCCCGTGGGTTTGCAAGATTTGCAGGCGGCGGGGATTACGCACGTGGGCGTGCCGCAGGACCACACGGGGGATTTCGGGCATCGCGATTATATCGCCGATATCGGGGCGCTGGGGATCAAAGTCATCAGGACGATGGAGCAGCGGTGGAACGCCGGGCTGTTCGGGCGCGATCTGGGTGGAATCATTCTGGCCTGGGAGAGCGCGGAGGAGCCGGGCGATTTTTTTGTGGCCTACCGCGACAATTTGCGCGGACCCTGTGATGGGATCGGCTGGAATCTCGAGCACGACATACTGAGCGATGGCAAGTATCCCGTGACCACNGCCGACCGGAAACTGGCGGANATTTGGGGTATGGATATAGACGGTGAGGCGGGGTACGTGGCGTTTCGCGGGCGGCAGTTCGCGCTGCTTTTTCAGATGTATTTCGATATTGCGCGTCGCCAATTTCCCGAATGCGAATTGGCGATCGGCTATAGCGGTTATGCGGGGTTGGAGAGCCGAGGGATGGCGGTGGCNGCGGCGTATGGNGTGGATTGGGGGGCGTTGGGAGAGGGACAGGTGTGGCGCGGCTACGAGTTCGCGCCGATCACGCACGCGATGTGCGCCTGGCATACATCGGTCGAGTTGCCGGCAGCGGCGCGGGGATTTGGGCANGGCTTGCCGGTGATCCACACTATCGCATTGGCACCGGCTTTGCGCGGGGATGACGATTTTCGGCGGCAGATTCGCGACCGGCTGGGGCTGTTGCGGGCGGGGGATGGGATCGGGACGGTGGAGCACGGGGTCGGGCCGGTGTGGGACGGGGAGGACGCGCGGGTGCACCGGTTGCTAGGGGAAGTGCTGGCGCCGACGCNGGTGGCGGAGAAATAGCTGGACGANTCCTTTACCATCGCGCGGCGTCGGCNCTGGCATTGATGCGCCGTCGTNTGGCCGCATCGCCGCTACGCNGTCTGTCGGTGAAATGTTCCGTCGCGCATTCGCGCATCGGCAATCGCTCGTTTCTTGACGTTGNNCTGGNTGCGCAGTACTTTCCGACTTCCGTTCTCGCAAGAATACCCCTTAATNAGGAATCCGTATGAGCGCTGNCGAAGACTATTATTCGCGCACTATAGAGCTATTNCAGGGTCTGCGCGAGACCCAGATGGACCACATCGACCGGGCGGCNGAAATCTGCNCCGAAAGCATCGCCAACGGCGGGCTGGTTTTCCTCTTCGGCGCCGGCCATTCGCGGATGATGTGCGAGGAGATGACGCCGCGTCAGGGCTGTTATGTCGGCTTCTTCGCTCTGGTCGAGTTGGCCGTATCGACGCACGCGTCGATCGTCGGCACCAATGGGCTGCGCGGGCCGCTGTTTTTGGAAAAGTACGAGGGCTATGCCGAGGAGATCCTCAACGGCTTTAAATTCGGGCCGCACGACGCGTTCATCCTGATCTCGACCAGCGGGATCAGGCCGCTGATCGTCGAGATGGCGCTGGGGGCAAAAGAGCGGGGCCTGCCGGTGATCGCAATGCTGTCGAAACCGCATGGCGACCAGTCACCGCCGGCACATTCGTCGGGCAAGAAACTGATGGATCTGGCCGATGTGGTGTTGGACAACCAGTGTCCGCCGGGGGATTGCGTGTTGGAACTGGAGGGGCTGGAGTGGCGGACGGGGCCGGTATCGACGGTGACGGGAGCGATGATGATGAATATGCTGCGCTGCGAGGTGGCGGAGCGGTTGCTTGAGCGAGGGGTGAAACCGGAGTTGTTGCCGAGTCATCAGTTTGTGGGCAATGTGAGTGCGGATGAGCAGTTGGATCGGTTTTACGAGGGGTATCGGAAGAGTTTAAAGCATTTGTACGAGTAAATTTACTGTCGTGGAATGACCTGCGACGCCGTCTGCAGCGAGCGTATTGGCGATTATGTACTCTACGATTATGCACTCTAATGGTTTTGGACCATGGGCAGTTTAGAGGCAAAGGTTTGTCTGATCACTGGCTCGACCGGGATTGCCGAGGCTGCGGCCATCAAGGCTGTGGCAGAAGGGGCGAAAGTCTTTGTTACTTCGCGGACGGAGGCCAATTGTAAAGCGCTGGCTGAGAAATTGGGAGCGCATGGGGCGTATAGAGCGGCGGATCTGACCGTGGAGGACGAGGTCGAGGCGGCGGTAGCGGCTTGCGCGGAGGAGTGGGGCCGGATCGACGGGGTGTTCAATGTCGCGGGAATTAGCGGGCGCAAGTTCGGAGATGGACCGGTGCACGAGTGTACGGTTGCGGGGTGGGACGTGACGTTAGACGCCAATTTGAAGAGCATGTTTTTGGTGTGTCGGGCGGTGCTGAACAGGATGATGGGACAGGCGGAGGTCGGGGGGATCCGCGGGGCGATTTTGAATATGGGGAGTGTGCTGGCGTTTGCGCCGGAGCGCAATTTCTTCGCCTCGCACGCCTATGCGGCGAGCAAGGGCGCGATCGTGTCGATGAGCAAGGCGATGGCGGCGTATTACGCGCCGCACAAGATCCGGGTCAATGTGATCGCGCCGGCGCTGGTCGAGACGCCGATGAGCCGAAGGGCCAAGGACAATGGGGAGATCATGGCTTTTATGGAGGGTAAGCAGCCGCTGGGGGCGATGATGGCGGCGGAGGACGTAGCGGGCATGGCGGTCTTTTTATTGGGTGACGGGGCGCGAGCGATAACCGGGGATGTGGTATCGGTAGACGCGGGATGGTGCGTGAGTTGACGAGAGGACGAGAAATGAAAGAATACGTCATTGGTTTCGACGTGGGCGGGACCCGGGTCAAGAGCGGGGCGGTGACCCAGCGGGGCAGAATGATGGCGCCGGGGATCAACCCGTCGGGCTTTGCGCTGGGGATGGGCAATTTGCTCAAGACGCTCAAGGCCGAGGTCGCTAGAATCTCCGACAAGCTGGGTGGCAAGCCGCAGGCCATCGGCCTGGGTTTTCCCGGGGCGGTGGATCCCGATGTCGGGGTGGTGTATCTGCCGGGCAAGCTCAAGGGCTTGGAGGGCTATCCGATCGTCAAGCGGCTGGCCAAGGCCACTGGCGTACCGGTGATTGCCGACAACGACGGGCGCATCTCGATCTACGCCGAGCGCCACTATGGCCAGGCGCGGGATCTGGATTGGGCGGTGTCGATCACGCTGGGTACCGGCGTCGGCTCGGGGGTCTTGCTCGACGGCAAGATTCTGCGCGACCCGCACCTGCAGTTCGGGACGCAGATGAGCCATATTGTGATGCAGGCGCTGGGCGGGCGGCTGTGCATCACCAATGCGCGCGGCACCGGCGATATGCTGTGCTCGGCGACGGCGCTGGCCAATCAGGTCAAGGATGGGCTGTCGCGCGGGATCCCGTCGGTGCTGAGCGACCAGTACTTCAGAGACCAGTCTTCGATCGACTTCAAGGCGGTGATCCGCGGAGTGGCGCGGCAGGACCGGCTATGCACCGACGAGCTTGAGCACTGGACCCGCAACGTCGGCTGGCTACTGGTGAGCGCGGCGCATGTGTACGCGCCGCAGCGGATTATCCTGAGCGGCGGCGCCACTAATGCGGCTGAGTACTTTATCAAGCCGCTTCAGAAGCAAGTAGACGAGCACTTATTCCGCCATCCAGTGGGCGAGGGCGTGCCAATCGTGCTGTCCAAGCTGCGCGATCACGCCGGCGTGTTGGGCACGGCGGCGCTGGCCTGGGAAAAGGCCAATGGAGACACTTAAATGAAAGAGCGACCCCTGCGCACGACCGTTATTGGTTCCTATCCCTTCCCGAGCTGGCTCGAGCATGCCTCGGCACATCTGGATGCGTTTGGTCCCGACGACATCGCCGAGATACAGGACGACGCGGTCGTCGCCGCGCTCGGCGACCAGTTGCGCGCCGGGCTCGACGTGGTCACCGATGGCGAGCAGACTCGCTTCGACTTCAATCTGTCGTTCTACGGCTATATCGAGGGCATCGACCTCGAGTCGGCACCGCCCAGGCGCTACGGGCCGCCGGCGCACGACCAGCGCGGCCGCCACGCTATTACCGGCGAACTGCGCGCGCCCAGAGGTTTAGGCGCAGTCGAAGAGTTCGAACGGTTGATGCGATTGGCGCCGGTGGGACCGACGCTCAAGGCCAGCGTGCCGGGGCCTTATACGCTCAGCGGCCGGCTGGTACCCAATGAGCAGTACGGCGACCGCTGGGCGGTGACCGAGGCGCTGTTGCCGATGGTGCGCGGCGAGCTGGAAGCACTGGTCGCCGCCGGCTGTCGCGAACTGACGGTCGATGAGCCGTCGATGAGTTGCTACGCCCACCGCCAAGATCCGCAGCGCTTCGTCGATATCTTCAATCGCACGGTGGAGTCAGTGGCTGGCAAGTGCCGGTTGTCGACGCATCTGTGCTTCGGCAACTACAAGGGCCACGCGGTGGGTTTGCGCCGCTACGCGCCGATGTTCCCCTCGTTTCTCGACATGAAGGTAGACGAGATCCACGTCGAGATGGCCAGCCGCGAATACGCCGAGCTGGAAGTGATCGGCAAAATCGCCGAGCGGGCCGACGTGGCGGTGGGAATCATCGATGTCAAGAGCTACTATATCGAGACGGTCGATGATATCGCCGCCGCAGTCGAGCGCTGTCTGCAGCACGCTCCGGCCGAGCGGTTGTCCTTCGCGCCCGATTGCGGCTTGAGCCAGACCGCGCGCTGGGCGGCCAGGCAAAAACTGAACAATATGGTCGCCGGGGTACAGCAGGTGCGGGAGAAGGTCGGGTGCCCCTGATTGTTCCGGAGCAGCAGGACGACGCGCTGCTCGCCGATATCGCGGCGCGGCGCGACGGCGACCACCTGGATATCTGGTGGCTGGGCCAGAGCGGTTTTCTGCTGCAGTGGCAGGGACGGCACCTGCTCTTTGATCCCTACCTCAGCGACTCGCTGACGGTCAAATACGCCGCGACCGACAAACCGCACGTGCGGATGACCGAGATATGTGTCGCGCCCGGGCGTCTGGACTTCGTCGATCTGGCAACATCGACTCACAACCACACCGATCACCTCGACGCTGCGACACTGTTGCCGCTAATGGCTGTCAACCCGGCGCTGCAGTTGCTGGTGCCGGAGGCCAACCGCGCCTTCGCCGCCGAGCGGCTGGACTGCGATCCGGATTGGCTGGCGGGGATGGAAGACGGGAAAGTCCACGACTACGCGGGTTTTGCGGTCGAGGGCGTGCCGGCAGCGCACGAAGCGTTGGAGACCGACGCGGCGGGTCGGCACAAGTTTATGGGCTATGTTGCGCGCTGCGGTGAGTGGACGGTCTACCACAGCGGCGATACCATGCTGTACGAGGGTATGGAGGTGCGGCTGGCGGGTATGGGGGTCGATATCGCGCTGCTGCCGATCAACGGCCGCGCGGCCGCGCGGCGGGTCGCGGGCAATCTGTGGGGCGACGAGGCGGCGCGGCTGGCCAGGGCCATCGGCGCGCGGGCGGTTATTCCCTGTCACTACGAGATGTTCGAATTCAACACCGCATCGCCGCAGGCCTTTGTCGATGAGTGTCGCAAGATCGGCCAGGGGCATCGCGTATTGCGCTGTGGCGGGCGCTGGAGCAGCGAGGAGCTTGGATAATGGCTAAATGGAAAGTCGCCGGAATCAACTTCGACCACCTGCACATGGGCGACAATTTGCGGATGGCCTTCGAGCACGAAGATGTCGAGATCGTCGGCGTCTGCGACGAGCGGCCCGAGCGTATGCAACAGGCGGTGGAGAATTTCTCCATTCCCCAGGACCGGGTCTTCAGCGACTATAGAGCGTGTTTGGAGCAGACGCGGCCGGATATCGTCTTGCTGTGCCCGGCAACCGCCGAACACGGCGAATGGACCGAGAAGGTCGCGCCCTTCGGGGTCCACATCATCATGGAAAAGCCCTTCGCCGCTACGCTGGAGGAGGCCGACCGCATGATCGCGGCGATGGCGGATACCGGCAAGCTGCTGGCGATCAACTGGCCACTGGCCTGGTATCCGCCGCATCGCACCGCGTACCGGCTGGTCGCAGAGGGTGTGATCGGCGAGGTGATCGAGGTGCACTACTACGATGGCAACCGTGGCCCGTTGTGGCACGTGGCCGACAAGATCGAGCGCACCGCCACCGATGTCGAGGGCGAGAAGCCGGAGAGCTGGTTTTATAAGCGCGCGGCCGGCGGCGGCTCACTGCTGGACTATCTCGGCTATGGCACTACTCTGGGCACCTGGTACATGGGAGGGCGCGCACCGATCGAGGTGACGGCGACGGTGGACAGCCCGCAGGGCCTGGAGGTCGATGAGCACAGCGTGACGGTGGCGCGCTACGAGCAAGGCCTGTCCAAGTTTGAGACGCGCTGGGGCACCTTCACTGATCCGTGGAGCCTGCAGCCCCAGCCCAAGTGCGGCTTTGTCATCGTCGGCCGCGAGGGTACGATCAGCTCCTACGACTACGAGGAGACGATCCGCGTACAGACGCGGGAAAGTCCCGCGGGCGAAGTGTTGCCAGTGGATGCGCTGGAAAAGCCCTTCCAGAATCCGGTGCAGTACGCGATCTACTGCATCGAAGAAGGGAAGGAGATCGAGGGTCCGCTAGCACCGGCGCTGTGCCGCGTCGGCCAGCAGATCGTCGACACCGCCTTCCAGAGTGCGGCACAGAAGCGGACCCTGCCGCTCATCCAATAGGAATCGCCATGGCGGAAGACAGCGGCTACGGCCGCGGCAAGACCGGGGCCGAGGGCGAGATCCCGGCGCCCGATTTGCCCTATCAGCCGCGCGACCCCGAAAACTATCGTCCGGCGATCGGCTTGATCGGCTGCGGTGGAATCTCGGAAATGCATCTGCGGGCCTACCAGAATGCCGGTTACCATGTAGCGGCGCTGTGCAGCCGCGACCGGGCGCGTGTGGAAGGGCGGCGCGACGAATTTTATCCGCAGGCCGCTACCTATCTCGATTATCGCGAATTGCTCGCACGCGACGACATCGAGGTCGTGGATGTCACCCCGCACCCGGAGGAGCGGGTGCCGATCCTCGAAGCGGCCATCGACGCCGGCAAGCACGTGCTGAGCCAGAAGCCCTTCGTGGTGGATCTGGACGTGGGCACGGCGCTGGTGGCGCAGGCCGAAGCGCGGGGCGTGAAGCTGGCGGTCAACCAGAACGGCCGCTGGGCACCGCATTTCAGTTATATGCGACAGGCGGTCGCGACCGGGCTGGTCGGGCGCGTGCAGAGCGTGCAGTTTGCGGTGCACTGGGATCACAACTGGATTGCCGGTTCGGCCTTTGATCAGGTCGAGGATCTGGTACTCTACGATTTCGGGGTGCATTGGTTCGACATGGCGGCGGCGCTATTGGGCGACGAGAAGCCGCTGCGGGTCTACGCCTCGGCGCGGCGCGGCACGGGCCAGGAAGCCAATCCGCCGCTCCTGGCGCAGGCGGCGATCGAGTGCGAGCAGGCGCAAGCGGCGATTTTCCTCAACGGCAATACCCGCCAGGGCCAGGCGGATCGCACCTATCTGGTCGGCAGCGCCGGGGCCATTGGTGCCAGCGGGGTCGACCTGACGGCGCAGGAGGTCGTCCTCTACACCGCGGAGGGGATCGCCCGGCCGCAGTTGGAGGGGACGTGGTTTGAGCAGGGCTTCCACGGGACCATGGCCGAGTTGCTCTGCGCGATAGAAGAGGATCGCGAGCCGCGCAACAACGCCCGCACCAATCTCGACAGTCTGGCACTTTGTTTCGCAGCAGTCGAGAGCGCGCACAGTGGCGAGCCAGTGACGCCAGGAGATGTGCGGCGATTGCCTGTATTGTGATATGCTCTCTGCCGTAGGTGAAACTCGGAGGGGGCGCAGGCAGACACCCTGACGTATCATCGACGATAGCGACGGCGAGGCGACCGCCGAAGTACACGGTCTGATCCCAAATCAAAGCCCTGCAATTATAGCGTAGAAGGTGGGCGCGATGTGGCCTGTGATCGGAGCGCTTCTCAGCCGACTCGCTCTAACTTCCAGACATCGCTTTCCATATTGTTGCCGGCGATGACCCACAGCGCGCCGCGGTGGACGCAGACGCTGGCGGCATGGCGCGGCGCCCAGGGGGTATCGGGGAGTTCGTGCCAGTCTTCGCCGTCGGCCGAGTACCACACATCGTTGCGGTTGCCGCTGCCGTCGTAGCCCTCCAGCACCCACAGCTTGTCGTCAAAGACGGCGACCTCGTGATAGTCGCGCCCCGGCCAGGGCGCGGCGGCGCAGTGGCACTGCCAGTGGATGCCGTCGGCGGAAGACCAGATGTCGTTGTAGTAGATGCGATCCGGGCGGCTCGGGGTTTCGTAGGTGCCGCCGCCGAGGATCCAGACGCGGTCGTTGAAGACGGCGCTGCCGCCGATCATGCCGCGCGGGGTCCAGCGCGGCGCGACGGGTTCGAGCCGCTGCCATGCGACCCCGTCTGCGCTGTGCCAGACATCGTCGTAGAAGCGCTCCTCGGCCGGGGCGAATTGCGGCAAGGTCTGGCCGCCGAGGATCCAGATTTTGCCATCGAGGACGAAGGTGTAGTGCAATAGGCGCGGTCCCCAAGGCACCTTGCGGTGGACGCAATCCCAATGTGCGCCGTCGGCCGAGGACCATACGTCCGACTGGTAGTGCCCCTGGTTGCCATCGCCGCCGACGATCCACATGCGATCTGCGAAGACGGCGTAGCCGGCGGTGTGGCGACCTTCCCAGTCGGCAGTGGGATCATAGCCCTCTTTAAATGTGTTGTCCTTGACCCGAGTCCACTCCGCCCCGTCGGGCGACGACCAGACCTCGTTGTTACAGATGCGGGGAAAGTGCGTTTTGTCGCCGGGGTGCCAGCCGCCGAGGATCCAGATTTTGTCGGCGAAAGATAGCGCGCCGGCCCCGTCGCGCGGGGCGAAGGGCGCGTGAGCGGCGACCTGGGTCCATTGGTACGGGGCCATATCAGCTGAACAGGGGATTGCTGCCGCCAAAGGCGGCGATGGCGCTGCCGGTGATCACCGAGCTGGCGTCGGCAGCGCGAAAGAGCGCGATTTCGGCGATTTTGCCGGTAAGGAAGGTCATGGCGCGATTGATTCCTTCTGCTGAGCGGATCGATAGGATAAGGGCTCGCAGGACATGCCGCAAGGCAGCGGCCAAGTGCAGAATCCAACCTCGTGTTGCGAGCCCATTTGTCCGCTGCGAACGGATTTGTTAAATCTTGCGCATAATCTACCGGGAGCGAACCATGGAACCCATCCGCATCGGCACCGCCCGCCAGCTCTTCCTCGACAGTCATCTGGTCGCTAACGCGCGCGATCTGCAGCGCGTTTTGCACCCGCCCGTGCAATGTGATCCGATCATCGAAATCGACCGGCCATGGGAAATAGGCGGCGTGGCCTACGCAGTGCTCTTGGAGGACGCCGGGCTGTTCCGCGCCTGGTACCGCTGCACGCCCGAGGCCGATACCAATTCCACCGCCAGGTCGTTGACGGCCTATGTCGAGAGCGACGACGGCATCACCTGGCGCAAACCGTCGCTGGGGCTGGTCGAATTCCAGGGTTCGACCGACAACAATATCGTTGTCGGCGATCCAGACCTGGTCAACTTCGCGCCGTTCAAGGACGAGGACGCGCCCTCCGAGGCGCGCTACAAAGCCATCGGCCGCCGCGGCGCGGTCTTTACCGCCACCTCGCCCGACGGTCTGCACTGGCACAAGCGTCCCGAGCCGGTGCAGAGCGAGGGACCCTTCGATTCGCACAATATTGCCTTCCGCGATCCGTGGACGGGCAAGTATTTGATGTACGCACGTGGGATCCGCACAGAGGGCGTGCCCGGGCATGGGGCAACGACCAGTTTCAAGGAGGGCGTGCGCTGGATCCGCCGCGCCGAGTCCGCCGACTTCGTCGATTGGAGCCCGCTCGAACTCATAGAGACCGCCGACCAGACGCTGGAGCACCTCTACACCAACGCCTGCGTGCCCTACGAACGCAGCGAGGGGCTGTACTTGATGTTCCCCTCGCGCTTCGTCGATGGCCGCACGCCAAACCCCGCATGGGACTACAACGGCATCAACGATGCAGTGCTGATGAGCAGCCGCGATAGCAAGTGCTTCGACCGCACCTTCAAGGAGGCCTGGGTCCGTCCCGGTGCCGACCCTGACCAGTGGCACGAGCGCAGCGTTTACATTATGCGCGGTATTCTCGATACCGCGCCCAATGAGCTGTCGATGTATATGAGTGACCACTGGCGCCTGCCCAGTAATACCATTCGTCGGCTGTCGTTGCGCAAGGATGGCTTTGCCTCGCTCCGGGCTGGCTACGCCGGCGGCGAGGCTGTGACCCGGCCGCTGGTGTGCGCCGGCGGCCAATTGCGGCTCAACGTATCGACCAGCGCAGTGGGCAGCATACGGGTGGAGGTGCAGGACCCGGAGGGCAGGCCCTTGCCGGGTTTGGGCTTAGACGATTGTGCGGAGATTTTCGCCGACGAGATCGACCGGCCGGTGCTATGGGCCGACGATTCGGCTTTGACCGCGGCAGCCGGTCGGCCGGTGCGCTTGCGCTTCGCGCTATGCGACGCCGATCTGTACGCCTTTCGCTTCACAGGAGATTGAATTTGGCCAATGGCGCGATAAAACTGACGGATGAGCAAAGGAAGGCCTTTGACGAGGATGGTTTCTTTCTGGTTGAAGGCGCGTTGGGCGATGCGGAAATCGACGATTTGCTGGCGGTCGTCGACAAGTTCTATGTCCACTACGTCGCAGAGCGGGAGCTGGGGCCACAGGAGGCGTTCCAGATGCGCAATATCGTCGCCGCGCACCCGCGATTTAAGCAGCTTATGGACCATCCGGCGATTTTGCCACTGGTAGTGGATCTGATGGGTTGCAATATACAGCTGCGCACCTCGCATATGGATGTGCGTCCGCCGATGGCGGCCGAGTGCGCCGAGCAGACGCTGGGCGCGCAGGACAGCTTCTTCCCCTGGCACGCCGACGGACCCGATTTCGGCTGGCCGGAGGTTGATGGGGTGCTGCCCTTTATGGAGATGAAGGTGGGCTACTACCTAACCGATCTGACCGCGCACAATAGCGGCGCGATCTGCGTGGTGCGCGGCAGCCACCGCGCCAGCCCGTGGCGCGACGGAACCCGCGAGAGCGGCGTCGATGCGGAGCGGGTGGTCGAGGTCAATGTCGCGCCGGGCACTGCGCTGGTCTGGCGCACCGCGCTCTATCACTGCTTGACGCCCAATCTCGCCGACCATCCGCGCAAGTGCCTCTACTACGGCTACCAGCACCGCTGGATCCGCCCGTCGGATTTCGACCACCAGGCCCCGACAGTGCTCGCCGACTGTACGCCGATCCAGCGACAGCTGCTGGGCGAATTGGGCACCGGTAATGACAACTACGCCGGCGATGATCCGGAGGTGCTGCCGGTGTCGCGCTACTGGCGGCCCAAGGACGAGGATATTCCGCTCAAGGCCTGGGCGCAGGAGCAGGTGCAATGATTGAGATCGTGCGCGAGCGCAGGCTCGCACGGGTGCGTTATGCCGATGTCGAGAAAGGACTGTGATGGACGCGAGTTGCCTGGATTACGCGCTGACGGAAGCGGAGCGCCGCGAGTTCGAACAAAATGGCTTTATGGTCGTTCGCGACGTACTGCCGGAGGATATGGTGGCTGAGTTGGGGGCCGTCGTCGATCGCATCGACGCCGAGCAAAGGCCCAAGCGCGGCCTGGAGCCGCACCAGATGCTCAACCACTTCGACTTTATACAGGAGCACGACCTCTTCCTCGACCTGGTCGACTGGCCGCAGACCTTCCCCAAGGTCTTTGGCATTCTCGGCTGGCACATCCAGATCTATCACACCCATGTGATCGTCACGCCGCCGCTCAATGGACGGATGCCGGAACGCAAGCGGCTGGGTTGGCACCAGGACAGCGGCCGGCTCAATCTCGATATGGAGACCAGCCCGCGGCCGCGGATTTCGCTCAAGGTGGCGTTTTTCCTCACCGACTGCAGCGAGACCGACCGCGGCAACTTCCACGCGGTGCCCGGCTCGCACTTGCAGAATGGGATCGAGATGCCCGACGAGGATCGCGACCCCGACGGGGCGGTGCCGATTCGCGCAGCGGCCGGCGACGCGGTGATTTTTGACCGGCGGGTCTGGCACGCGTCGGGGCAGAACTTTTCTCCCCATGCCCGCAAGGTGTTGTTTTACGGCTATAGTTATCGCTGGCTGCGCCCGCGCGACGACATGACCGTCGAGCATCTCTTCGACCGCTGCGCCCCGATCCGCCGGCAATTGCTGGGTGCCGGTCCGAGTGGCGGACACGGCTATACCTCGCCGAGGGACGAGGATGTGCCGCTGCGGGAGTGGTTGCGCGAGCATCTGGGCGACGAGGCGGTAGTGCGATGAGCGGGCCCAGGCGGATTGCGCACGCCGACCTCGAGCGCTTTTTCAAGGAGGCGCTGATGGCCGTGGGCGTGCCCGAACACGTGGCGGCAGTCGAAGCCGAGATCGGCGCCGAGGTCGACTTGTGCGGGGTGCACACCCACGGCGCGAGATTGCTGCCGACGATGGTCGAGCATATCAAAGAGGGCCGCACCAATGGCGCGCCGGAATTAGAGGCGGTAGTCGAGTACCCGGCCTCGGCACTCTACGCGACGGACCGGGGCCTGGGACGCTACGTCTCGGCGGTGTGCATGGACCGGGCGGGGGCTATGGCGCGCGAATACGGGATCGGAGCGGTGGCGGTGCGCGGGGTGGCGCACTGGGGGCGGGCACATTCCTATGCGCTGCGCGCGGCCAAAGACGGCATGGTCGGCCTGTGCTTTACCAACGCCATCGTCAACTTCGCGGCCTGGGGCACCAGCACCCCGACGCTGGGCAACAATCCCTTCGCCATCGGTGTGCCCGGCGCTCCACCGGCGGTACTCGACCTGGCAATGAGCCAGTCATCGGTGAGCCGGGTGCGCATGGCGGCGCAGGTCGGCGAGCGGGTGCCGCTGGGCTGGGGCCTCGATGCAGAGGGCCAGCCGACCGACGACCCGCAGGCCATAATCGACTCGGGTCGCTTTCTGCCGATGGGCGGGCACAAGGGCTCGGGATTGGCCTTTATGGTCGAGTTGTTGACGGCGGGTCTGGCCAATGGGCTGCTGTGCTTTGAGCAGGGCACGCTGCGCAATCCCACCGATACCGCCGGCGGTTCGGCCAAGCTCTTTATCGCGATCCGCCCCTATGGCGACTGGCTGCCGGAGCGATTGGCGGAACTGGTAGCCCACCTCAAGGACGCGCCGCCAGCGCCCGAGCAGGGCGAGGCGCTGTGGCCGGGGGAGGGTAGTTTCCGCCGCCGTCAGGACTACGAGCGAACGGGGATCGAACTGCCGGGACCGCTGGTGGCTGAGCTGGATGCACTGGCAGAAGACCTCGGGCTCGGCTTGCAGTGGGCGTGAAGGAGCCGCGCTGCGACTGGCCCGCGCGCGTTGAATACTGTGTGCGCCCGGATGCGGTGGCGGCGCAGGTTGCCCAGTGGCGCGGCGCGCCGGGATTGCGGGTAGACGAGTTCCGGCAGTATGGGGGACGGCAGGTCTACGCGTTGACCTTCGGCCGCGGCGCCAGGCGGCTCTTTGTCTCGCGACCCCACGCGCACGAGCCGGCGGGAACGGCAGCGTGCATGGAGCTGGCCCGCGCGCTTATGGGCGAATACGCGAGCTGCGACGAGTGGCGCACCTGGGCGTTGGAGCGCTTTACGCTTACGCTGGTGCCCGACGCCAATCCCGGCGGCAGTGCGCGGGCGCCGGTTGAATTTTGGGACGGGACGCAAATAGCCAACGAGCAGTTCTTCTTGTGGATGTTCGGCGAATCCGGCGCGGAGCCGGGTGTGCGCTTCCCGCGCGTCGATGCGTGGGATAGCAGCGAGGTGGTGCCCCCATCGCTGATCGGCATCGCCTACGAACAGCTCGACGACACCCTCTACGTCGAACCTAACCGCGACTACCGCTCGACCTTCTTCCGGTCGTTTTTCGACCTCGACGAGCAATTCGACTACGACGTCTGGCTCGACCTGCACCAGACCGAGTTCGAGCGTTCCGATCGCAATGCCGCGGTCTTTTTGCCGACGTGTCAGGACGAATTGGCGGAGACCTGGCAGGCGCGGCACCGATCGCTGGGTGAGGCGATCATGGTGCGGTGGCGCCAACTCGATGCCCGTCCCCTCGACGGATTGCATATTCCCTACCGCAGCGACGACGTGCAACGCCAGTATCTGGACCAGGTCTGGTATCCCATCTCAGAACGCTTGGTTCACCTTGTCACCGAGGTCCAGAACAACAATCCTGCGACGCCGATAGCAGAGCAGGTGCAATTGCAGATCGAGGCGGTGCAGACGACGCTGGCGTGGATGGCGGCGAATCCGAACTAAGCGTCAGCTCCCAATGGCGCGGGCCATTGGGGCTCAGGCGCAGACGGCGGCGTCGGCGCTCCAGCGGTTGAAACCGGCCTGTTCCTCCCGCGCCAGCCGGTCGCGGGTGTCGCGCCAGAGTTGCTCCCACACCAGCGGGTCGCGCAGGACGCTTGCGGAACGGGCCTTGCTGCGGGCGACGAAGCCGGGGAAGAAGTCGCGGCCGGTGGCCTGGCCGATGGCATTGTAGCGCAAATCGAAGCTCCAGCGCACGTCGTCGCTCTCGTTGACCAGCGAGCCGTGGATGGTGTGCTGGGTGAGCAATAGCACGTCGCCGGGGTCCATCGGCAGCGGCAGCGCCGAATCCATATCCATAAATTGCTCGGGAATGCGCAGACCGCTCGTGCCGCCGGGACAATGGGTGTGCAGCCCGGCGCGGTGGCTGCGGGGCATGACCTGCAGGCAGCCATTCTCAATCGTCGCCGGGTTGAGTGGGAACCACACCGTCAAGACCTGCGATTGGTCGGCCTCGGACAAGACGACGCCATTGTCCTGGTGCCAGCTGGTGGCCGAGACCAGGGCCTGGCCGTTGTGGTCTCTGGGCACCAGGCGTTCGGGTGGCTTGAGGCGCACGTGCTGGACGGGATTGGACCAGATTTCGGGGCCGACGACCGATTCGGCGGCGTCGAGGAGGTCGGGATGGGTGAGGCAGTTGAAGACCGCCGGCCCGGCCCAGAAGGGGGTATCGGGTTCGATGCCGGTCTGCGGCAGCGAGAAGTCGAAGTACTGTGCGTGGATCTGGCCGCTGTCGATGACGATCCGGGTCAGGCGCTGGCCGAAGGGCAGCTCATCGTAGGTGGATTCGATTTGTCCGGTGGCATAGAGTTCGCGGGCCAGGTTGTCGAGCACGCCGTGGTATTCGTCGATGATCGGCTGGATAACCGCATCGACGTCGAGCATGCCCCGCAATAGCAGGTAGCCCTCTTCCTCGAAGTGCTCCATTTGTTCGGCCGTCAAGAATGGCATATGCTTTCCTCCGTTCGCCTAAAAAATCTACCCAATACAGGGGAAAGTCAACATGGAGTATCCCAGGCTCGACGAAGCCTTGCGCCTGGAACGCCTGACGCCGCCAGCGGGCAAGGCGCGGATGGTGCTCGATACCGATACCTACAACGAGATCGACGACCAGTTCGCAGTGGTCCAGTCGCTGTTGTCGCCCGACAAACTGGCGGTCGAGGCGATCTATGCAGCGCCCTTTTACAATAGCCGGTCGACGAGCCCGGGCGACGGGATGGAGAAGAGCTACGAGGAGATCCTGCGGCTGCTGGAGCGGCTGGACATCTCTGCCAATGGGCTAGTGTACAAGGGCTCGACCGATATCCTGCGCGACCAGACGCCTCTGGAGAGCGCGGCGGTCGATGATATGATAGCCAAATCCAGGGAGGACGATGGTCCGCTCTACGTGGCGGCCCTCGGCGCGATCACCAACGTGGCCTCGGCGATTCTCAAAGACCCTTCTATTATAGAGCGGATCGTCGTTGTCTGGCTGGGCGGTCACGCCCACTACTGGCCGACGGCGCACGAATTCAACTTGCAGGGGGATGTCACAGCGGCGCAGGTTGTCTTTGACAGCGGCGTGCCCTTCGTGCAGGTGCCCTGTTATCCGGTGGCCTCACATCTGTTGACGACGCTGGCAGAGTTGGACCGCTTTGTCAAGGGCCAGGGCGCGATCGGCGACTATCTCGTCGCGATTTTTGCCGATTATGCCAGGGATCACTTTGCCTACGCCAAGCAGATCTGGGACATCTCGGCGGTGGCCTGGCTGCTCGACGGGTCGTGGGTGCCGACCGATGTGGTGCACAGCCCGATATTGACGGCGGAAAAGACCTGGAGCTTCGACCCGTCGCGGCACTTTATGCGGGTGGCGCGCGAGGTCAGGCGCGACGCGATCTTCCGGGATTTATTCCAAAAGCTGGCGCAGCGGGCGGGATAGCCCGACGCCCATTGCCCCGGTGCGGTCCGATTATTAGGCTATGGGCATGTCCACCGTCGTCCTGAGCGAAAAACCCAGTGTGGCCCGCGATATCGCCCGGGTTCTCGGCGCGCAAAAGCGCGGCCAGGGCTATCTCGAAGGCAATGGCTATGTCGTCACCTGGGCGTTGGGCCACCTGGTGCAATTCGCCGAGCCAGACGAGTACGGCCCGCCGTGGAAGGGCCGCTGGTCGTTCGAGCAGTTGCCGATGGTGCCTGAGACCTGGAAGCTCAAGACCTCGCGCTCGACCTCCGACCAGTACCAGATCGTCAAGAAACTAATCAACGACCCGCAGACCGACGAGATCATCTGCGCGACNGATGCCGGTCGCGAGGGCGAGAATATTTTCCGGCTGATCTACGAGCACGCCCGCTGCAAAAAGCCCTNCAAGCGCCTGTGGATCTCGAGCCTGACCGACGCGGCGGTCCAAGCCGGATTTCGCGCGCTGAAGGAGGGTGCGGATTTCGATCCGCTGGCCGACGCCGCTCGCNCCCGTGGACAGGCCGACTGGCTGATCGGCATGAACCTCACGCGGGCCTACACCGTACACAACAACGTGCTTTGCACCATCGGTCGGGTGCAGACGCCAACGCTGGCGATGGTGGTTGTGCGCGACGAGGCGATCGCCAATTTCAAAAAGGCCTATTTCTACGAGCTAGTGGCACAGTTTGAGGAGGGTTTCTCGGCCAAGTACAGCAAGGATAGCCAGACTCGCATCGAGAAGAAGGAGGAGGCTGAGCGGCTGCACCGCGAGCTCAGTCCGCACAAGACGGGCAGGGTACTCAAGGTTGAGAAGAAGATCAAAAAGCACCGCCCGCCCGCGCTCTACGACCTCAACAATCTGCAACGNGACGCCAACCGCCGCTTCGGCTTTACTGCCGCGCAGGTCCTGGAATACGCCCAGGCCCTGTACGAGACCCACAAGCTGATCACCTATCCGCGCACCGAGAGCCGCCATATCTCCGAGGATATGGTGCCCGAGTTACCGGGCATTTTGCAGAAATTGGAGCATCCGCAGGCCAGTGCTGCGCTCGCGCGCCTGCGCGGCGGCTACAAGCTCGGCAAGGCCTATGTCGATCGCACCAAGCTGACCGACCACCACGCGATCATCCCCACCGGNCAAAAGCCCGCGCCCAATCTATCGCCGGCGCTAAANAAGGTCTACGACCTGGTGGTGGCGCGCTTCGTCGGGGTGTTTTTGCCCGATCAGGTGGTGGAGGAGACGATCGTGACCATCGACATCGGCGGCGCGACCTTTGTCGCCAGGGGGTCGGTGGTGCTGGAGGCGGGCTGGAAGGTGGTCGAGCCGCGGCGCGCCAACGACGACAAAAAGAAAAATAAAGGCGACGAGGAGGAGGATCCGCCGCAGGCGATTCCGCCGCTAGAACAGGGCCAGGAGGTTCACGTCGAGCGCATGGACGTGGTCGAGAAAGAAACCAAACCGCCCCGGCCCTACACCGACGCGACCCTGCTCGCGGCGATGAAAAACGCTGGGCGCGAGCTCGAGGACGACGAATTGGCCAGCGCGATGAAGGAGTCGGGCCTGGGCACGCCGGCGACCCGCGCCGAGACCATCGAGAAGCTGATTCGGACTGGCTACGTGGTGCGCGAGAGAAAGTCGATCCTCTCCACCGACAAGGGCAAGGCGCTGGTCGGCCTGGTGGCCGAGCCATTGCGNAGCCCCGAGATGACCGCCGAGTGGGAGCAGCAACTCAAGGAAGTCGAGGAAGGGCAGCGGCCGGTGGCGGAGTTTTACCACGGCATAGAAGCCTTCGTCAAAGATCTGATTCCCAGAGTGCGGCAAGGGCCGGCCTTGTCGCCCGAGCAGGCGGCGGCAGCGCGGGCCGAACAGGGCGGCAAGAAGCAGGGCCAGGGAGGTCGGGGACCGGGCGCAGAGTTGGCGCCATGTCCCAAGTGCAAAGAGGGCAAAGTCTGCGAGAATCCCAAGGCCTATGGATGCAGCCGCTATCGCCAGGGGTGCGATTTTACGATCTGGAAGACAGTAGCCAAAAAGAAGCTGAGCGAGAAGCAGGTTCGACTGCTGATCGCCAATGGTCACACCGATAAAATCAAGGGCTTCACTTCCCGGGCGGGCAAGAAATTCGCGGCGCAGCTCAAATTCGACGACGGCTTCAAGGTGGTCTTCGACTTTGACGAAGGGCCGCGAAACGGATCGCATCGCCGCTCGGGCGGCGCGCCGGGTCACCCAGCAACCGATGGCGATTCCGGTTCGCCGCCTGCGGCGAGTGATCCCGGCCCACCACCGCCAATCGAGGGCGATCCGGGTCCGCCGCTCGCCCGTGCCGAAAGTGCCCCGCCCTCGCCTCGCAGGGAGACCGCCTCCGAAGTCCTCACCTGTCCCAAGTGCAACCAGGGCCAGATCATCGAAGGCCAGCGCGGCTTCGGCTGCAATCGCTACCGCGAGGGGTGTGACTTCGTCGTCTGGAAGGAAATGGCGAGTAAGAAGCTGAGCGAGAAACAGATCCAGACGTTGATCGCCAAGGGCAAGACGGGTTTGATCAAGGGCTTCAAAAGCCGCAAGGGTAGCAAGTTCGATGCGCGCTTGAAGCTCGACGAGAGCTGGAAGGCGGCTTTCGACTTTGCCGATTGACGGCCAGGTGCTATGACTCACTTCAACTTCACCCGGCACGGCGCCCTCTTCCGNACCGAGATGCCCGGCCCCGGGCCCTATTACACCTGTCTCGTCGATATGCGAGAGGTGGCGGCTTTNCCCGGTCGCTACGCCCTCTATTTTTCTTCCGATCACGATCCCGGGGCAGGCGGCATCTGGCTTTATATAAGTGACGGCATCCCGACGGATCCGGCTTGCTGGCGGTCCTACGACACCGCTGTAGCGGCGGGGGATTTCGACCACGTGGCCGGGCGGCCGGAAGCCAATCCGATCTTCCGCGAAACCGTGCAGGGCACCGGGCATACGGAGACGCCCCACGTCAATATCATCGATGGCGCGGTCTACATGACGTACCACAAGAATGGCATCGACGGCACGCAGCGGACGCTTCTGGCGACCTCGAATGACGGAGTGGTGTTCGAGCGGATCAATGGCGAGGCCGACTCGGTCGTCTTGCGCTACGCGCCCGGCGCGCGGCCGGGCGACGGACATACGGGCTATTTTCGCTGGGCGCCCAATCCCTTTCCGGGCATCGATCGGCACTACGTCGGTTATTCGCTCCACGGTGGCGGCGACGAATATCACTCGGCCATCTGGGGATCGGACGATGCGGTGGGCTGGGAGATTATCGACGTTTTCAAACCAGGCGAAGGGCACGCCATGCCCGAGGGGGATACGATCCTGATCTGGCACGAGATGGATCCCGCATCCATCGTGGCGCTGGGCAATGGCGAATTCGTCGGCCTGTGCGGCGGCGGCAATCGCGCCTCCGGGGATGTCGCGCGGATCGTCGAGCTTTACGAGGTCTACCTCGCCGGCGACGGCCGCACGTTGACGCGGCCGTGCCGCAAGGTACTCGGCGTCGCGCCCGGCGCCGCGGACGCCGAAGAACTGGGCGCGCCGACATCGCTGGTCATCGACGGCAGGCACCACCTCGTCTACGTGGGTACCGCCGGCGAGGGCGCGGTGAATACCGTTATGGGAGCGTCGGGGCGCTTCAATCCCGCAGCTCCGGCCAGTGATTTCCTATCGTCGCTGGACCAGCGACGCCATATTGTCGATTGCGACCTATGAGCTTCCAGGCCGTCGTCTTCGACCTCCACGGCACACTGATCGAAGATCTATTGACCGCCAGGCGCGACGACTTGCTGGCGCAGATGGCGGCGACGCTGTCCGTGCCGGCGGACGATTTCGCCGCAGCCTGGCAGCAGACGGGCAAACGGCGGACGGACGGCGGCTTCGATACTGTCGAAGAATGCGTGGTGCATATTTGCCAGGCGCTTAACGCACGACCCGATGCCGAGCGGATCGAGGCGGCGGTAGAACTGCGCATCGGCTATATCCGCTCGCGTCTGCGCCCTCGCCACGACGCGGTCGAGACCCTGACCCGTCTCAGGAGCCTGGGGTTGCAGATTGCCTCGATCAGCGACTGTGGCCTCGAGGTGCCGATGGTATGGTTCGAGACGCCTTTTGCGCCGCTTATTGACGCGCCGCTCTTTTCGTCGCGGGAAGGGCTGCGCAAGCCGGCTCCGGCGCTCTACCTGCGGGCCTGTGAGCGGCTGGGCGTGGAGCCGGTCGACTGTCTCTACGTCGGCGATGGCAATAGCCGCGGGTTGCGCGGCGCGCGCGATGTGGGCATGACGACGGTGCTGGTCGCAGTGCCTGGCGCGATGCGCTACGACGATGGCCAGTTTGAAGCCGCCGAGTGGCCCGGCCCGCGCATTGCGGCGCTCAAAGAAATCATCGATCTGGTAAATTAGACCGTGAATGCACTCTACTTCTGGGAGCCCCGGCCGGGCTTGAGCCTGGATGACCACTGCAATCCCTATGGCCCGCTGCTGGCGCAGGCGCTGGCCAAACGCAGTATTCACCTCGAGTGGACCCGCTACGATATTACCATTGAGGAGCTGGCGGCACGGCGGGCAGATTTCGACGTTTTGCACCTCAACTGGCTGCAGCACTTCTACAGGGGCAGCACCCTGGCCGACGCGGTGGCCGCCTATGCGCGCTTTGCCGAATTGCTGACCCGAGCGCGCAAGCTCGGCTACCGGATCGTCTGGACGTTGCACAACCGCTACCCGCACGAGCGCCCGCACCCGCATCTGGATCACTTAGCGCAGTTGCTGGTGTGCCGACTGGCGCATGCGGTGACGGCGCACTGCCACCACGCGGCCGGGCTATTGCGCGACGAATTTCACTGGGACGGCGAGGTGGCGGTGGTGCCGCATGGGCATTTTATCGACGCTTTTCCCGCTACTGTCTCGCGGGCAGCGGCGCGGGAAAAGCTGGGGCTAGACGAGGGCGCGTTCGTCTATTTGTTCTTCGGCAATGCCCGCGTCTACAAGGGTGTGGAGCGGCTGGTAGAGGCTTTTGAGAAAGTGGCGGGGGACGATGCGGTGCTGGTGCTGATGCTGCGCTCGGCTTTTGATGCAGACTACACTGGGCTCCTGCGGGAATTGACGGGTGGCAAGGCGCGGATCCGACTTTTCCAATCGGCGTATTTCGACAATGCGGAATTTCAGTATTTCACGCACGCAGCTGATGTGGCGGTGTTGCCATTTTCGGCGATTTTGACCTCGGGGTCGGTGATTACGGCGATGGGGTTTGGGATGCCGGTGGTGGTGCCGGGTTTGGGATGTATGCCGGAGTTGGTGGGTGAGCGCGAGGGGGTTGTGTACGATGTGGGAGATGCAGAGGGNTTGGAGCGGGCGATGGTGGGGGTGCGGGGGATGGGGTTGGAGGAGATGGGGCGGGCGGCGCGGGAGAAGGTAGAGGGGTTGGATTGGGAGGNGATCGCGGGGCAGGTGGAGAAGGTGTACAGGGGCGGTCGTACGGGCTGATGCAGTACATGCCCCTGCGCCCATTCTCGCCGACCATCCCCGGCCGGCTCCAAGGACGTATGTCCGATGTTGCTGTTCTGCAAAATCGGACAATCCATCCGCTACAGGGACATGCCCTCCGNCANCCCTCCGGTCGTTCTGAAAGATCACGCTGAAGAAAGGGAGAANAAAAAGATGGGGGATCGGCCCAATATTCTATGGTACTGTAGCGATCAGCAGCGGTTTGATACGATTGCTGCGTTGGGGAATGAGTATATCTCTACGCCGCGGTTGGATGCGTTTGCCAAAGAGGGCGTGGCGTTTACGCACGCGTATTGTCAGAGTCCGATTTGCACGCCGAGCCGGGCCAGTTTTTTGAGCGGGACATATCCCAGTGCGATTGGGGTCAACGGAAACGGGAATGAGTTTTTCCCCAGNGGGCAGGAGGNCAAGTTGTTGCCGCACCGGCTGGCCANGGCAGGCTACGACTGCGGGTTGGTCGGCAAATTGCATCTGGCGAGTGCGGCGTCGGGGGTCGAGCATCGGGTGGACGATGGGTATCGCTATTTCCAGTACAGCCACGATCACAAGGGGCCGCGAGTTTACGGACACGACTACGCCGAATGGGTGTGGCAGCAGGGGGNAGATGCCGACGCGTTGATGCTACCCTACCAAACCACGACCTATCGCGAGGGTGCCAGGCGCACGACATTCGGCGGGTTGGCGGAACCGACGGAGNTGGCAGACAATATTCCGCCGCAGTACCACCAGACGCGCTGGTGCAGCGAGCAGTCGATCGAGTTTATCGACGACAATCGCCGGGCCGGGCAGCCGTGGTTGTTGAGCGTCAACCCCTTCGATCCGCATCCGCCATACGATGCGCCGTGGGAATACTACCGGCGCTACGATCCCGACCAGTTGCCCGGCGCACATTTTGCCGAGGGAGATCTGGAGCAGCAGCGGCGGATCGTGGAGGCCGGCGTCGATTTTCAATCGCAGCCGCAGGAGCCGTCCCATTGGGCGGACAAGAAGATCCAGGCGTCGTATTACGCGATGGTCGAGCAGGTCGACTGNGAGTTTGGACGCATACTCGACCACCTNGAGGCGACGGGNCAGCGCGAGAATACGATCGTGGTCTTTGCGAGCGATCATGGCGANATGCTCGGAGACCACGGGCTGGTGCTCAAGGGCTGTCGTTTTTACGAGGGGTTGGTGCGGGTGCCTTTGATCGTGTCGTGGCCAGGGCGATTTCGNCAGGGCGTGGTGTCGGACGCGCTGGTGGAACTCATGGATCTAGCACCGACCCTGTACGAGGTCGCGGGCGAGCAGGTGCCCTATTGGGTGCANGGGCGGTCGTTATTACCGCTATTGCAGGGGGAGGCGACGGAGCATCGGGATTTTGTGCGCACCGAGTTNTTCGGGGCGATCGACTTTCCCGATCAGACGCATGCGACCATGTACCGCGACCGCCGCTGGAAGCTGGTGTCGTATCATGGCAAGGATCTCTACGAGCTCTACGATCTGGAGAACGACCCCTGGGAACACGAGAACCTGGCCGATGATCCGCATCACCAGCAGAAGAAGTGGGAGCTGATCGGCAGGAGCTTCGACGCTACCGCCAACGCGCACATGCCCTCCGCACCGCGCGTGATGCCCTTTTGAGCGCTGGTGTACTTGGGGCCAGTGGGGTAAATGGCTATCTTGCATCGCCGGTATTTTGAAAGGCATATTTTCATGGAGAAAAGGGATGAAGATTACGGAAATTAGTTCAGTGCTGCTGCAGCCGATCTCGTGGGTGATCGTCAAGGTGAAGACCGACGAGGGNATTACCGGGATCGGCGAGGCGTATCACGGCGCCGGTGTGCACCAGATTGTGGTCGATGAGCGGATCACGCGGACCTTG
This sequence comes from Gemmatimonadota bacterium, assembly GCA_002724215.1. Classification (GTDB taxonomy): domain Bacteria; phylum Latescibacterota; class UBA2968; order UBA8231; family UBA8231. The sequence goes on from PBOD01000027.1 coordinate 47,148, forward strand.
GTCGNCAAAGACCCGCTCAATGTCGATCGCTGTTTCCGCGATATGATGCGGGGGCAGTCGGCGTCGGGCTATTATCAAGGGGCGGTGATGAGCGCGATCAGCGGCATCGAAATGGCGTTGTGGGATATTAAGGGGCAGGCCTTCGGCGCGCCGATCTGGCAGATGCTGGGGGGCAAGTTCCGCGACCGGGTGCGGGTCTACAACGACTGCCACGCCGGCGATGACGAGACGCCCGAGGCCTACGCGCGNAAGGCGGTGGAGGTCGAGGCGCGGGGTTTCGACGCGATCAAATTCGACATCGACCCGCTGCCNTCGCAGCGCGACGAATACAACCGTGGCATCCGCAACGATCACATTCAGTACTATGTCGACGTGGTGACGGCGATGCGCGAGGCGCTCAAGCCCGACACGGACTTGGCCATCGACGCGCACTGGGCCTACACGGTGGTGGATATCCTCAAGGTGGCGCAGGCCTTCGAGGATCTGAATTTACTGTGGCTGGAAGATCCGATTCCGGCGGAGAATATCGAGGCGATGCAGCGGGTCAAGAATTCGACGCGGACNCCGATCTGCACCGGTGAGAATTTTTACACCCGCCACGGTTTCCGCGAATTGATTCATTCGCAGGCGGCCGATATCGTCTCGCCGGACATCGCCAAGGCCGGAGGCTTGCTCGAGAGCAAGCGCATCGCGGAGATGGCGGATATGTACTATATGCCGCTGGCACCGCACAATATCTGCGGACCGATCGGGACCTATGCGATGATGCACGTGTGCGCGGCGGTGCCCAACTTCCTGGCGCTGGAGTTTCACCATCTCGACAATCAATTCTGGAGCGACTTGATCGTCGAGGGGCCGATGATTGTAGATGGGCACATTGAGGTGCCGGAAAAGCCGGGGTTGGGCGTGACGTTGAATGAGGATGTTGTCAAGCAGGGAATGCGGGAGAGTCTGGGTTTTTTTGATTGATGGGATTGGGGCGGACCATTAGGTACAAGATCGCGTCTCACGCTTTGGGCGCGGAGGAGCGTTACTCCCTGACCACGGCNAGCGAACGGGTGAGTCGCTGACCGTCGGTCTCGAGTAGCACGTGGTAGACGCCAGTGCCGACGAGTTTGCCGGCGAGATTGCGGCCGTCCCAGGCGACGGCGTGTCCCTCGCGGGCAGCGCGGGTGCCCAGGACCTGTTGCCAGACCAGGTCGCCGCTGGGCGAGAAGATGGCTACGCGGGTCTCGACGCTGGGTGTGGTCAGGTCGAAGATCAAACGGGTTTGCTGGTGCAGGATCGGCTGAAAGGGGTTGGGGTAGCTGGGGCGCAGGGCGGTGGCCAGGGCCGCGGGGGCGTCGGTCAGATCCGGGTCGTATTCCACTTCATATAAATAATCGTAGGCAAAGCCGGCGTTTTCGGCGGAAGAGACAACCAGCACGATCTCGTCGTACTGATCCCAGCCGGTGACGCGAAAGGTCGGGTCGCTNACCGGGCGAATTTCGACGCCGCGGTGGCTNATGAGCAAGAGGTGACGGATGAAGTCGCCGCGGCGCGCATCGAAGGTGAANGTGACGCCGCCGGGGCGCAGGGCAGGCTGGAGCAACAGGTANTCGTTGCCGGTGGCGTCGAGGTCACTGGAGTCGCGCACGGCGGNCTTGGCGGCAATTTCGACGTTCTTGGTCGGNACGGTTGGGTACTTGAAGCCCTCGGCGTAGTAGNCGTCGCNGTGGCGNTGGCCGGTGAAGTAATTCCACACCGCNAATTGTCCGACNACCGCGCCCAGCCCGCCCGGCTCGACGGCGCGCAGCGCGCGGTCGAAGTGNTCGAGGCGGGCGCTGGCNCGGCGGGCCAATTCCTCCCAGATCAGGCGGTTGANCTCGNGATTGTAGCGCTGGTCGAGGAAGTGCGAGAAGATCGAAGTGCCGTAGATGTGGAAGTCGGAGCCGAGGCGGCCGCCCGAGTTGAGCGCGCGGTGCGGNACACCGAGGAAGCTGGGCAAGTACTGCAGGTAGTCGTCGATTTCCGGGTAGGCGACTTCCTCCATCCAGGTCGAGGTCGATTCCTGCCACCAGATCCCGTCGTTGCCCTGGTAGTAGCCGAACTGGACAGCGTGGTGGAATTCGTGGGCGATGGTCACCCGCAGTGCGTCGTGGCCGCGGGTCTGCTGATATACGGGATTGGTGAAGTCGTTGTCGAGCTCCAGATAGCTGTACGTGGTGTTGCCGCCTTGCTCGGGATAGGTGTAGCCATAGGCGGCTCCGCGGCCGAGATCGCTGAAGTAGACGTCGTATTCGTCGCCGTCCAGACCGTTGTCCGAGGGCGGCGGGTCGTAGCCGAGCCCGTCGANTTCGAGCACCCAGGTGCTGTCGAGGACGGTCGCGGCCAGGTCGATATAGTCGGGGATTCCGTTGCCGTCCGCATCCTCGGCGGGCACGGCTTCGGANCCGGAGGTGTCGTAGTGCAATAGGAAGCGGCCGGCGGGCGAGCGGTACTGCTGCTGCCTGCTGGGGCGGCGCTGNACGAGTTTGCCGAGNCGCCGGCGGTAGTCGGGGCCGAAGTGCGGGGCGGCCNGGAGCGCCTGGAGCANTTGCGGGGTGCCGCACAGNGGGCGGNTGTAGGTTTGGCGGTACTGGGCCGGGAGCTGNTCGGGNTCGCGCAGGCTNTGGAGCTGGAAAAGCAGCGCGGTTTCCAGATCGAGTTCGCCGGCATCGTAGGCGGCTTCGATGAGGGTTTTGGCGTGGAGGGGCAAAGCAGTGAGGAGGAGCAGTGCGAAGAGCGTTTTGGCAGTCATAGGGGCGATGCAATTGTCATGGGCGGGAGGAGCGAAGGAGTCCTCTACGCGCATGTCGTTAAACTCTTAGAGTTTGCGCTCTTCGAGCCTGGTGGCGCTGTCCCGCGCCGCTGAGAGGGTGCGAGGCCGATTTCACATCCTGTGAATCGAACCACGATACCGCTGCGAGGTTCCCTTCGCTCCTCCCTGCGGTCGTCGGATGCTTTGCGGTACTACCTAGACAATAATAACGGCGAAGGTAATCCCCCGCCAAAGGCTTTTAGAATAAAATCTTGTGGAGAATTCTCAGATTGCGGCCCGGTTCGGGCATGATCTCTTTGACGCGGTTGAGGTGTTTGCGGTAGGTGACGTCGGTGAGATTTTCGAGGGTAAGGGAAAAAGTGTGCAAGTGTCCCCACAGGTGGCGGTAGTACTGGGCCGAGTAGTCGAAGACGGCGTAGCCTGGGGTGGGTTCTTCGAATTCGCCGGGGCGGTCCTGGTCGGTGGCGAGGCGCAGAGCGAGGTCGAAGGTCAGCGCTTCGGAGGGCTCGACGGTTAGGGCGAGACGGCCCTGGAGTGGTGGCAGGCGGGGGATGTGCGCGTCGGCAAGGTCTGTGAGCATGCCGCGTATATAGCCGAAGGTACCGCCGAGTTCCACATCGGGGTGTACGTGCCAGTCGAACGTGGCTTCGAGGCCGTACATTAAAGCTCGTAAGCCAACCATGCGGTAAAGCAAGAGGTCGGCTCGACGCAGACTGGGCTGGCCGGTATTGCGAGGGAAGATATAGCCGTCGATATCGTTGCGAAAGAGGGCAAGGTGGAAATGGCCGGCGGGGCGGTCGTAGTCGATCGACACCTCGAGCCCAACTCCGCGTTCGCTGTCCAGGGCGGCGTTGCCTACCTCGTATGCGTAGGCGGCCAGGTGCGGTCCTACAGAGAATAATTCCTCGACGCCGGGGGCACGGAAGGTGCGCATGGCCGACACGCCCAGGGCGAGATCGCGGTTGAATTGATATCGGGTGGCGAAGCCACCGGAAAGGCCGGAGAAATCGCGGGTGCTGATCGCGCCGGCGGTGCGCGATTGGCGCGTGTGGCGCGGTTCGACGCGGCGGCCGTCGAGCCGCAGCGCGGCGCTGGTCTTCAAAGGGCCGCGAATCCATTCTTGGTACGACGCTACGGCCATGGCGTACTCTTCGGTCGCGGGTGTGAAGTTAAAGCCGCCGACGGCAAAATTGCGGTATTCGTAGAAGAGGCCGAAGGTGCCGCTGGAGCACGGGCCGAGATTGCGGGTGTGCGCTAAAGCACGGCTATTGTGAGTCAGCACGCCGAATTCCATGCCCAGCGCGCCGCTGGCCTCGATCTCAGCGTGNTGGTAGCGGGAAAAGGTGTGATGCAAGTCGAGACGCTGCAGCCAGGCGGGACCACCGTGAAACTCTGCGCGGGCCTGACCGTGCTGGCGTCGCAGATCGATGTCCACACCGGCAGGATGGCCCCCCCCGGGATCGGGCGGGATACCGTAGGCTGAGTTGTAGAAGCTGCCGGCAAAGCCGGCGCGGCCCCAGGGCCTGATCAGCCCGAGGCCGATTGAGGCGTTTTCGGTGGCTATGTCGGTGTTGACCAGCGAGCCCTGGGGCGTGCCGAGATCTCCAGCGTCCCGCAGGCTGCCGTCGATGCGCGCAACAAAGGGGCCGAGAGGCCGCTGCAGGGCCAGACCGGCGGCGAGCCCGCTGCTGACGGTCTCGCTCTGCCACGTGAAGGCGCCGCCTGGACGCTCGAGCGGCTCGCCGGGAATATAGCCGCGCACCACATTGACCACACCGCCGAGGGTATTGGACCCGTAGAGTAGGGCTTCGGGGCCGCGTACGATTTCGATGCGATCGGTGGTCATCGGCTCGATGGCGACGGCGTGGTCGGACGAAGACCCCGAGAGATCGCCGGTGCGCTCGCCGTCTTCGAGCACCAACAGGCGGTCGCCGCCGAGGCCGCGCAGCACGGGTCGCGAGGGCGCCGGTCCCATTGAGCGCTGGGCAATGCCCGGCTCGTGGTCGATGGTCTCGGCGATGGTGCGGCTGAGGTGCTGGCGCAGTTTTTTGCCGCTAAAGACGACTTCGGGCTCGCGCAACTCGGAGATCGCGCGAGTGGTTTGCCCTTCCACGACGAGGGCCTCGGTCTCGAGCGGCGTGTGGCCGAGTTTGAGCGCAAGACGGGTAGTGGCGCCGGCGCGGATGGCGAAGGGAAAGCGAGCTTCGCGATAGCCGATGCGCAGGGTTTTGAGCACGTAGTCGCCCGGCGGCAGATCCTGGAAGGCAAAGCGCCCCTCGACATCGGCGGAGCGAGCGCGGTCCAGTTCTTCGACGACCAGCAATACCCAGCCCACGGGTTGGTCGGTTTCGATGTCGCGGACCTGGCCGGTGAGGCTGCCGCTGGTGGCACCGGCGGATACGGCCAGGACCAGCAGCAGCGCGATGATCCAGATCGCGTTCGATAAGGGTTTGTGGGGTGTATCGCGCATGGATAAAACACCGCATGCGAGACGGTTAGACCGCGGCGACCGCGGCCCAACCGTCCCGAAGTATCGGTTGCAACGGGAGATGGTCCTCCGCCTCAACCTTCGTCGTGATCGTGCTCTTCGCCGGGTCCGTCCTCGCTGACGTGGATCTCGATCTCCTTCGAGACGAAGTCGGCGTGGCCTTCGTGCATGATCTTCAGGCGGATGCTGGTCATGCCGTCTTCGCGACCGATGATATGGAAGGCCCAGGCGCCATCTTCGGCGTGGTGTTCGACCTCGGCGATACTCTCGTCGGCGATTTCCCAGCCCAAGCTGAAGCCATCTTCGGTGTGGGGCGTGAACAGGTCGCCATCCTCGGCGATAAAGCGCACCGACAGCAGCGCGGTCTCTTTGCCGTGGCCCACCTCGATCTCGCCGTTGACCTGGCCGTTTTCATACCGGACGATCTCGTTGCCGCTGTCGCGGACGATAAGACCGATGGCTTCGGCGTGTTCTTCGCCCTCGTGTGCGTCTACGGGGTTGTCGTCGTCGCCGCAGCCGACGGCAAACAGGGCGAGGCACAATATACTCAGGACGATCTGATTCTTAAACATGGCGCTACTCTCCAATCGTTTGGTGTTGCCGTCAGCGCATAAATGGCGCACGGGTATCGCTGGACCCTTTTGCGACGGCGGTGGGGTGAAATATGGAGAACGGCACCCGCGCACCGGTCCGCTGCTGGCGGATCGGCGTGCACTGGGCTATGGGCGCGGGTGCACTAGCGCCGGGGCGGGGCCCGGTTGGGACAGGTAAAGCGGGGCGAGAAAAGCGGTAGGGGTACTGCACGCGAAACGACCGGGCCGGGCTCGGGGGCGGTCAGTGCCACCAATACCAGCGCCAGCGCTCCACCCAGCAGCACCAGACCGGTCTGCAGCATGTGTACCGGACAGTGCTCGGGCTCGATCAGGCTCTCGTGGAATAGCTGGTGTCCGAAGGGCAGGCCGACGACCATCGCCACGAAGAGGGCGACGAGCACCAGCAGGGCCAGCGGACGAGCCTGGATGTCGATTTTGCGCGTTGGCATGGAGTAATTAAACATGCTGAGCGATCTGGAAATATGCAAGTCCCCGGGGCAATACAAGCATACTTTTCGCTCCGCCAACTCCGAGCTCAAGGTCCGGCCGCCCACTCGCTGATCGGTGCGCGCGTCTGGCTGGAACACGACGAAGACACCGTGACCTGCGGAGGCATCGTCGATGAGCCGCGATTGCCCGGAAGTGGCGGTCGATACTTTGGCTTGCGTCCGTCTTGCCTCGAGCATAGCGACGGCGTTGCCGA
>PBOD01000226.1 GCA_002724215.1 Gemmatimonadota bacterium
CCACCGGTGCTTCTCCACCCCCTCCACATCCAACTCCACCCCCCACCCAGGCCCCTCCGGTAGCACAATACAGCTATCCTCCACCCGCAATGGCTCTGCGATGATCTCATCGCGCCACTCGATCCCGGTCACGAATTCCATCGGCGCCACATTCGGAATGGAAGCCATCAAATGCGTCGCCGCGATTATCCCCACCGGCCCCTTGGTATTGTGCGGCGAAATCGGCACGTGGAAGGTATCGGCAATCGCCGCGATCTTGCGCACCTCGGTGATGCCGCCAGCGTACATCAGATCGGGCTGGGCGATATCGATCCCGTCCATGTCGAGCAATTGCCGGAAGTGGCTCTTGGTATTGAGCCGCTCGCTGCCCATCACCGGGATCGATATCTCGCGCCGCACCTTGGGATAGGCGCTCAAGTCCTCCGGCGGCACCGGATCCTCAAAGGCGTAGAGGTCGTAGGGCTCCAGCGCCCTGGCCAGGCGCACGCAATTGGCCACAGTAAAGCGGCCGTGACAGTCGATCAGCAGCTTTACATCCGGCCCCACCGCCTCGCGCACCGCCGCGTAGTGCGCGGCCGTCTCAGCCGGGCGCCCGTCGTCTTCATACGGATCGAAGCGGTAGCCGTCGCCCGACAGCGCGCCGCTTTTGAGCGCGGTATAGCCTGCTTCGACCAATCGCCGCGCCTGCGCGGCGCTTTCCTCCGGGGTCGCGCCGTAAAAATGCGTGTACACCGCCACCCGGTCGCGAAATTTCCCACCCAATAACTCGACAACCGGCAGATCGGCCACCTTGCCCTTGATATCCCACAGCGCCTGGTCTATCCCCGACAGCGCGCTCATCCACACCGGACCGGCCATCCGCCACAAGCCCGAGAGCGAGGAGATGCGCCAGATCTTGTGCCAAAGGTATTCGATGCGGGCGGGATCTTCGCCGATGAGCTCCTGTTTCATATGCTCAATCGCCGCGACGACTACGGGCTCCTTGTTCGAATAGGTCGCTTCGCCCAGCCCCACCAGTCCCTCGTCGGTATGCACGCGGACGATAGTCCACTTGCGACCGGGCGAGTCAATGAGCAAGGTGTCGATATCGCGTATTTTCATGATGGGCCTCCTATAGTGCGGCGATCAGTTCGCGCATGCGATCGTAGTGCGAGCCGGCCCAGTAGACCTTCTCGCATCCCGTGCAGTGGCCAAACTCCTCAAAATCCTCGCGGATCTGCGGCGGCAGGCGCTCGGCCACTACCTCCTTCGCCACCACTTCCAGCGCGCCATTGCACGCCATGCAGCGCGTAAAGGGCTTGAACTTCCCCCGCAAGTCGAGCGCCGCAACCACTTCGGCCAATTGCGCCCGCGGCGCGGTCTGGCGCAGCCAGTAACCACGGGTCACCGCTCCGCGCTTGAGCAGGCCCTTGTCGCGGGTCAATACGATCCGGCTTTCGGCGGCGGCGCGCGCGGCGATTTGCGCGTCCTCGTAGTCGGTCGCATAGAGCGCGTCAAAGCCCAACAGGCGAATGTAGCGCGCCAGCCGCCCCAGATGTACATCGAGGATAAAGCGCGGCTCGCGCAGGGGCTCGGGGCGCAGGTGGACAAGCGGGGCAATGTCCAGCGATTCGAACAGCGGATACACCGCCACGCGCTCGCCGCCGCGGAGCCGGTGGTCGAAACCTACCGACGCGCCATCGACCAGAATCAGGTCTATTTCGGTGTGCGGCACACCGAGCGCCTCGACTACGTCCACCACCGCCGGCGTGCCCGCAAACGCATGTGCGAAACTCACCTTGCGCCGCGCCGTCGGCAGAAAGTCGTTGAGTTCCTCGTAGAAGCGGAACTCCGCTCTATCAGGCACCCGTGCCCACCGTGTCCGGCCGGTTGCCCACCGACGGCGGCGCCAGCATGCGCTTTTGCTGCTCGGTGGCGCCGGGGTAGTCGTCCGCATCGTAATATGTACTCGCCCACGACGAGTGCCCCGGGCTGTACTTGTAGAGCAGCGCCCGCCGCTCGTGTGCAGCGGTCCACTCCATCGTGCCGTGCACCAGCGCTTCGGTGAAGATGATCAGATCTCCAGCCTCGGCCTCGACCTGGCGCACGTAGTGGGCGGGGCGCTCGTAGCAGCGCACCTCGGCGGGAATATCGACGGTAAAGTTGCTCTTGTGACTGCCGGGGATACAGCCGAAGCCGCCGTCGCCAGGACCGGCGTGGGTCAGGCAATAGGTAAACACCGTCAATCCATTGCGGATCATTCCATCGTGGTATTTGTACCAGTGGTCGCCGGGCACACCGCCCTGCATGGTCTGTCCGCCGTGCAACCGCCCCGCTTTGCCGCCCTTCTGCATAAAGATGCAGTAGTCGTGGTCGATGCGAACCTTGGGACCCAGCAGCTCAACCATATAGGGCAGAGCATTGGGATGGTCGAGTAGCGCCTGGCTGGCCGGGCCCCACCGAGAAACGCAGCTGGTGCGGCGCATATTGTTCTCGTCGTACTCGCCGGGCCAAGCCTCGTCGGCCAGGGCGTTGAGCGCATCGACTTCGGCGCAGCTCAGGACATTCTTGACGACCAGATAGCCGTCGAGATCAAAGATGAATTTTTCCTCGGGAGTCATATCAATCTCCTCTTCGTCCCGGTCTAACAAGCGGCAAAACAGCGGCGCGGGCAAGCCGCAGCGGCAGCGTGATTGCGCCATCCTGCACTTTGCCGTATATAGTCCCTGTATTCCCGCCAACCCACAGAAAGGACCTTCCTCCATGGCCGCCAAATACCGCATCGGCGTCATTGCCGCCGGCCGCATCGCCCGCGAACACGGCCGCGGCTGGGCCGAATGCGAACACACCGAAATCGTCGCCATCGGCGACGCCCACCCCGAAGCACTCGCCAGTTACGCCGCCGATTTCAATGTGCCCAACACCTATCTCGACTACCGCGAGATGCTCGACAAAGAGGATCTCGACATCGTAAGCGTCTGCTCGTGGGATCCCCAGCACGCCGAAATGACCATCGCCGCCTGTTCGCGCCGCCCCAAAGCCGTACTCTGCGAAAAACCCATGGCCATCTCGCTGGGCGAGGCCGAGGCCATGGTCATCGCCGCCGACCGCAACCAGGTCAAACTCGCCATCGGCCATCAGCGGCGCTTCTATTCCTGCTGGCGCGAGGCTCGGCGCATGGTCGCCGACGGCGCCATCGGCAAACCGCAAAGACTGTGGTCGGCCATCACCGCGGGCATGATGAACACCGGCACCCACTGCATCGACTTCCAGCTTTATGCCCTGGGAGACCCGCAGGCTGAGTGGGTCATGGGCGCGGTCGAGCGCCACACCGACCACTTCGTCTTCGGGCACCGGGTCGAGGACCGCTGCGTCGGCATCATCGGTTATCCCGATGGGGTCGAGGGCGTGATCGAAAACGAGATGAACAAGCAATATCAGGTCGGCGCCACCATCTACGGCGAGGATGGGATGATGGTCGTCAACGACAATAGCCTGCGCTATATGACTGCGACCTCCAACGGTTGGCAAGATTTCTCGCCTGAGGAAGACGCCACCGGCGGCTACGGCAACGCCTTCGTCGACCAGGCCTATGGCATCTGCCGCTGGATCGAAGGCGACTTCGAGGATTATTATGGCAAAGCCGAGCACGGCAAGGCCGCCACCGAGATCATGATGGGCGTCTACGAGTCGGCCCGGATGCACGAGCGCGTGGCGCTGCCCTTGCAGACCAGGGCCAACCCCCTCGATGTCGCAGTCGAGGAAGGGCGCATTCCCGTGACCCGACCGGGCTTCTGGGACGAGCGCTCCTTTCTGGTGCGCGGCGAAGGCATGAGCTGGATCAAGGAGCAGTAGCCCATGGAAATCGGCATCCTCATTACCAACGACCGCGAGTGCGACGAAGCCTGCGCCGCGCTAACCGCCAACGCCAGTAACGACGAGACCTGCGGCGCACGTAAGAAGGCCATCGCGTGAACGTCCCGACCTTCTCCTATAGCCGCATGATCGACCTCTCGCGGCCGATAGAGCCGTCAGAGGGCCGGCTGATCCACTATCGCACCGCGCGCGTCGATGTCGATGACCCTCCCTCCGACCGCTGGTACATCACCACCAGTCTGGAGCTGGGCGGCCACGCCGGTACGCACGTCGAGGGGCCGCTGCACGCCATCGAGGGCGGAGACACCATCAGCGATCTCGACGTCGAACACTTCTTCGGCGAGGCCATCGTGCTGGATCTGAGCAACTGCCCGCAACGCGCGCCGCTCGCTGCCGAATATCTCCAGCGCGCCGCCGAGCCGGGCGGGGGCGTGCAGCCCGGCGATATCGCCTTGTTTTATTTCGGCTGGGAACGACGCGGCGGCGAGTTGCCCTATCCCGCGACCGAGGCGCTGCAATGGCTCGTCGACCGGGGCATCAAACTGCTCGGTATCGACACCCCCGGCCTCGACATCCCCGGCGACCGCCGCCTGCCCAACCACCACCTGCTCTTCGCAAACGGCATCCCGCTGATCGAATGGCTGGGCAATTTAGACCAGTTGCAACAACCTCGCGTCTACGTCTTCGCCCAACCCTTGCCGGCCACCCAGACCGACGCCATTCCATTGCGCGTACTGGCCTTTGAAGGATAATCGATGTCCGACCTAGCAATCGCCGCTGGCTGCAAAACCGTCACCCGGGAATGGCTCACGTGGAGGCCGCAAGAGGCGTCGATGACCTTCGTCGCTGGCCTGCTCGCCTGACGCGATGCAGACGCTCACCCCCGCTGATGTCGAGCACTTTCTCGCCAGGGGCTACGTCACCATCCCCGGCTGCTTCAACCACACTTTCGCCCAACCCCTGATCGACCACGCCTTCGAGCGCATGGGCTACGCCCCCGACGACCCGGCGACCTGGACCGAGCCGATCCGCTACCTCGACCACGCTCACAAATTCCTGATCAAAGACCTCTGCCCCAGGGCCTGGGGCGCCATCTGCGATGTCCTCGGCGGCGAGGGCCGCATCGACCCCACCATCCACCGCATGGAGACCATCCACTTTTCCTCGGTCGAATCCTTCAAGTGGTCCGACGCCTTCATCGTCAACCTCAGATACGGCGCCGACGAACCCTGGCGCCCCCCCGCCCCCGACACCGCCCGCTGGCACAAAGACGGCAGTTTCTTCAAACACTTCTTAGACAGCTACGAACAAGCCCTCTTGGTCGTCCTCCAGTGGACCGACACGCCCCCCAAAGCCGGTGGCACCTTCGTCGCCTGCGACTCCTACCAACGCGTAGCCCGCTTCCTCGCCGACCACCCGGAAGGCGTCACCCCCGGCGCCTGCAGCCACCTCATCGACCAATGCCAAGACTTCCTCGAGCTCACCGGCCAAACCGGCGACCTGACTCTCCTCCACCCCTTCACTCTCCACGCCTCCTCCCCCAATCCCACGGGCCGGCCCCGCTTCATGACCAACCCCCCCGTCGCCCTGAAAGCTCCCCTGGATTTCAACCGCGAGGACCCCTCAGACTTCTCCCTCGTAGAACGCGCCGTCCTCCAGGCCCTCGACGTAGACCGCTACGACTTCCGACCCACCTCCCCCAGAGAGTGGTACGGCCTCTAACCCCCGCCGCAGCGCAGGGTGCGGGGGTGCGACGGAGGGATGTTTTCGGGTGGGGTTGGGAAAGGGCCTGGCAAGGGTGAACTCCGTATTCAACGATAGGGCGCCCCGCGCCCTCTCCGAGCCAGGCCCGGGCGCGATGCAGCAAAACAATCCTGCAGCTCGCACCCCCGCACCCGAAGCGTGAGACGCAGCCTAACACCCTCCCTTGTGCATCCATCCCCCCACCCCTAGCTTTAAGTACTCACCCAGGAGCCACAACACCATGCCCAAACTAACCCCCACCCAATTAGACCACTACCACCAAAACGGCTACGTCCTCGTAGAAACCCTCCTCAACCCCACCACCGACCTCGACCCCATCCTCCGCGAATACGACCAAGTCCTCGAAAACCTAGTCCAAGANCTCTTCGCCCAAAACCACATCGAGTCGACCTACGCAGATCTCGATTTCGACCAACGCCTCTGCCAAATCTACAACGAAACCGGCNAGGTCCACGCTCGCCACTTCGACATCTCGCTGCAACAAGGCGGCATCACCGCCGACACCCCCATCGCCGTCGGCTCCGCCGCCTTCGCCGCGCTGCGCAACGAAAAACTCCTCGACATCATCGAGGATATCATCGGCCCCGAAATCTACTCCAACCCCATCCAGCACATCCGCATCAAACCGCCCGAGCAATACCTGCCCGGCGTCCCCAAAGACCACCACGGCCGCATCGCCGGGTTCGATGTTGGCGCCACGCCCTGGCACCAGGACAACGGGGTAGCCCTGCCCGAGGCCGACGACACCGAAATGCTCACCGTGTGGGTGCCGCTGACCAACGCCTTCCGCGAGCACGGCTGCGTCGAGGTCGTCGCCGGCAGCCACCGCGACGGGCTTTTGCACCACTGCCAGGGCGCGGGCTTCGGGCTCTACATCCAGGACAAGTACATCGACCAGGGCCGCGTCTTCACCGCCGAAATGAAACGCGGCGACGTGCTCTTTATGCACCGCCGCACCTGCCACTCTTCGCTCCCGAATGTCAGCAAAGAGGTGCGCATCAGCTTCGACCTGCGCTACAATCCCAGCGGCCAGCCCACCGGCCGGCCGCTGTTTCCCGGCTTCGTTGCCCGCAGCCGCAAAGATCCCTCGCGCGAGCTGCGCGATCCCGAGGCCTGGGCGCAACTCTGGTACGACGCCCGCAAAGACTTGAGCGACCGCGACCTGCCCCCCTTCAACCGCTGGCGCAGCGGCGACCCCGTCTGCGCCTGAGTTATGATCGAATTGGAATTGAGCGCCGCCGAGCGCGATGCCCGCAAGCTGAAAACCGCACAATTAGAGCGAGCCGTCACCGCCATTCGCGACGACGGCTTCGTCGTCCTGCATCAGGCCATCGAGTCCGATCACATCGCTGCGCTGCGCGAGAAGATGCTGGCCGACGTCGCCGCGATCCTCGCTCTCGACGACGTGCCCTACCAGTTCAACGACGGCCACCTGCAACAGGATCCGCCGCCCTTTGCGCCCTACCTCTTCCGCGACGTGCTGCTCAATGACCTGGTCGTCGAAATCACCCGCGCCGTCCTCGGCGAGGGCGTGAAAAACTCCTTTTACAGCGGCAACACCTGCCTGCCCAACGACACGCAACAACCCCTGCACGTCGATGCCGGCCAGCTCTGGCCCGACCTCGAGGTCGCCACCCCAGCCTACACCCTCGTCGTCAACGTCCCCGTGGTCGACGCCACGGCCGAAAACGGCAGCACCGAAGTCTGGCCCGGCACCCATATGGACACCACCCGCACCTTCGGCGAAGACATCAAGCTGGCGCCCGAAGACGAGGCGCGCCGTCGCCAAGAGTGCCGGCCGCTACAGCCGGCAGTGCCCGCCGGCAGCGTGCTGATCCGCGATATGCGCCTGTGGCACCGCGGCATGCCCAACCGCAGCGATCGGCCGCGGCCGATGATCGCGATGATCCACTGGCCGCACTGGTGGCACACGGGCAAACCGCTGTTGTTTCCAAAGGGGACGGAAGAGTTTTTCGCCGACAGTCCGCTGCAGACGGTAGCGGAGTTTGTGGAGGGTCCGATCGACTATATCGGGCGGAATAAGAAGTACGATTACAAGGGGTGAGCCGGCAGATCCCGGAAAAATCTACCAGGTGCTTCGGGGGCAGCATGTTTCACAATGCGTTGAATTTGCTGGTCCTTCACGGTGCCAGGCGCCGACACTCGAGATAGTAGCGCTTCTCTTCCGCCTCCCCCAGCGAAAAGGTCTTGCGCGGCGTCGCCCCGTCGATGACGATGGTCTCGAAGAGATCGTGCTTGTTCATCACCGGCAGCAAAAAGCCAATGCTGTCTGGCTCGGCCGCGAGCTGTTCCACCACCTCCTCGCCATGTATATAATCGAGACTGGCCAGCGGGTGCGCGTCGAGATAGCGGTCGAGAAAGACCTGTAGCGACGCCACCGCCAGCTTAAAGCCGGGCTTGCCGATGCTAATCAATCCGCGCTCTGCGCCGCTGAGATAGGGAATGTGGTGGCCCCCGGTCGCGGCGGCCCCGCGACAGGCCGCATCCCAACTGTCGCGATCGGCAAAGGTTCGCCGGCTGAATTCCAGCCCAGCGCAATGCGCCTCCAGATCCCGCAACAACCCCCCCGCATCGACGCCGAATACGGTGCGGTGTATCGGCTCAAACTCCATTCCCTCGTCGTGCACGTTGACCAGCTCGACCAGCGCGTAGCGCGCCGGGTGGTTCATCACCATCAGATCGTCCTGCGCCTCTTCCTTGAGCTGCTCCCACACCGCCCGCGCCGTGGCAAAGGAATGGTTGCCGTCGCCCATCGCGTAGTTCATTGGCGGCTCGCCGCGCGACAGTTGCGCGATATGGCCGGCAATTTCGTCGATGAGCTTTTCGTCGTCGATGTGCCAGCCGCGTAAGCGACCCCCGCCCAGCATCAGCTCCAGATCGTAGGCCAGCTCCAGATCCCGCTCGAACAATGGCTCAATCACCGTGCGCTGCGGGTCGTCGATCAACACCATGATGTGCGGCGTCTCCAGCGACGCATCCCGCCGCACCTGTATCCGCGGCGGCAAGCGGCTCTCGTCGGTGCCTTCGGTGCAGCGAATCAGCTTCTGCGTGCCGTCGCGGTAGTCGTATTGCTCCAAATCTAGCGCCACGATCAGACCTCGCCGCGGCACCGATCGCCCCACGCCCCGCTCCACCAGCATAAAGCCAGGCCGTAGCTCCTGCAGCACGTCCGTTTCGAGATACTCCTCCATGTGCCGATTGATATCGCCGATGACCTGCGCGCGGTCGGCCGACTCGAGATAGGCCTCTGGAAAAATTAGGTGCAATGTCGATGGATGGATACCGACGATCTTGCGCACCTCCTCCCAGTACTCGGGCTGCGAGGTATACTGGTCGCAGGCAATGACCGCCCAGGTCTCCAGCGGGATATCCGCCCGCGGCATCAGTAGCGTCGGCACGTGCAGGGCGATGTCGGGATAGTGCAATGGCATGTGTCGGCTCAAGCGATTACCTGGCGGGCCCAGGCCGCGAAGACCGGGAAGATCTCCGCCGGGTCCTCCAGCTCAGGGTGCCAGCGCTTCTCGTGCTCAAACATGATCCAGCCGTCGTAGCCGTGCTGCTTGAGCAGATCGATCGCTTCAGTGAGCGGCAGTTGCCCCGTGCCCGGTCGCACGTAGCGCCAGCCGTCCTTCATCGCCTCGGCGTGCTCGGGCTCGTATAGCGCATCCTTGACGTGGGTATAGAACACGCGCGGTCCCACCGCCGCGTAGGTCTGCTCCGGCGACTCCGCACCCACCCGCGCGGTGTGACCCATATCCCACAACACGCCAAAGGCTGGATTCGGGATGCGGTCGAGCAGCAGCTTGCACTCGACCGCCTTGATCCACTCGTCGTGCGTCTCGAAGAGCCACTTGAGGTCGCCGGCCCCGTCGAGCGCCAGGATCTGCTCCATGGTCTCGCAACCGATCTCGGCGAGCGCTTCCTTTGAGTGAGCTTGCGAATCGCCGCCGCCGAAGACGCGAATCCGGCCGCAGCCCAGGTCCTTGGCCACCGCAATCGAGCGCCGGGCCTCCTCGACATTCTCCTCCAGTTTATCCGGCACACAGACCCGGATGCTTGAGCTGAGCCCCGAGACTTCCAGCCCGGCGTCCTGCAACTGACGCCGGGTCTCGGCCACGCCGCTGGTAAAGGCTGGCAATTGGGTAATGTCCATGGTCTCCTGCAAACCGCGGAAGTCCACGCCGTCGTAGTCGCCGCCCTTGGCGCAAATATCGTCCAGACTCCAATCGGGACAGCCCAGGGTCGTAAAACTGATTTTCATGGGGTCTCCTATATCATTTTCAGGACCAGCGCCTCGAACTCGTTAATATCGTTTAAGACCGCGTAGGCTTTTGAAAAATCGCTCGTCCGGGTCAATCCCCGCGGGATCACCACGCAGCGGATACCCGCCGCCACTGCTGCCTGCAACCCGCGCTCCGAATCCTCTACCACCAGGCACTCGGCAGCGGCGAGATTATTGCGCGCCATCGCGGTCAGATAGGGCTCGGGGTCGGGTTTGGACTCGCGGTAATCCTCGCGCACCAGCACGAAATCGAAATAGGACAGCAATCCGGTCGACGAGTGAATCATGGCGAAGTGATCGCCCCGCGAACTGGTCACCACGCCCATCTGCACCTTGCCGTGCAGCGCCCGGAGCGCGTCCTCAACGCCGACGATCGGCACCACGCCCGCCTGCAACAGGGCGCTGTAGCGCTCGTTGCGCCGGGTGCGCAGGGCCTGGAACTCTTCTTCGGCCATATCGCCGACAAAGGCCCGGATCCCCTCGCTGCTCTTGAGGAAGGTCTCGGTAAAGGCCACCTCGTCAATCGCCACGCCCTGCGCCGCCAGTTCGTCGCGGCAGGCTTCAAAATAAAGCCCTTCCGTATCGACCAGGACGCCGTCGTTATCCCAAAGTATAGCTTTTAACATGGACACTCTTGTTGCGCAGCAGGGTAAACCCTACCTTGACGGAAATATTAGACGCGGGCGATGCGGACAAGGACGATGGGCGGCCGGGGAGACCTCGCCGGAACCATAAGATCCGACCCGAGCCTCTCGGCGTCAACATTCTCGCACGGACAAAGCGTGCTGACCGACGAACAACAAACAAAATTCCGCACCCAGGGCTACCTGCTCGTCCCCGACGCGCTAGACTCCATCGGCCTGGAGCGCATGCATGCGGCGTACGAAAAGATCCGCCGCGATACCGAGCCCGCCTGGCGCCGAGCCATCGCCGACCGTTCCGGCAAGGGCGTCTATGGCCACGGTGCGGCCGCACATGTCATAACGGACCTCTACCGCTACGACCCGCTCTTCCTCGACCTGGCCAACAACCCCCGGATCATCCCCATCTTAGAGCAAGTCGTCGGCCCCGATCTCCAGCTCACCGAGGCCATCGGCCACAACCACCCCGCCGGCACCCCGGCGCATATCGAGTGGCACCGCGACTGGCCGCCGTGGAGCCACCCGACGCAAATACTCAAGGCCAAGGTCTTCTACTATCTCGAAGAGATAACGGAGGACATGGGTGCTTTCAGCGTGGTTCCGGGTAGCCACACCCGCCCCGACGACCCACCCGGCTCGACCAATTCCTTCTCAACCGAAGCCAGCGCCGTGGCAGCACCCTACACCGATGCGCAATTGGAAGCCATGCCCGCAATGCAAAAACTGGGCGCCCCGGCCGGCACCGCCGTGATCTGGAATGTGGCACTGTGGCACACCGCCACCGCCAACACCGCCAATCGCGATCGCAAAATGCTCGCCTACGGCTACACCCACTTCTGGGTCAAGCAATGGGAAGATCGCACGCCGCCCGAAGAAATCATCGCCTGGGCCGACACCCCGCAGAAGCGCCAGCTAATGGGCATCCACGCCGTGCAGGGCCGCGCCGCCTGGGACCGCCAGGACGTCCCCTACCTCCCCAAGCACAAAGCCATCGCTGACGCCAAGCCGTTCTGAGAGTAGACATTTTACCCGGACTACCTACCTTCACTGCATGACTACTATCCAGCGCATCCTCGACCACCACGGCGCCCTCGCCCTCCCCGGCCTGTTTGACGCCCTCTCCGCCCGCATCGCCCAGCGCGCCGGCTGTCCGATGGACTTCGTCTCGGGCTACTCCGTCGCCGCCACCGCCCTCGGCGAACCCGACCTCGGCCTGTTGACCCAGACCGAGATCGTCGCCCAGGCGCGCCGCATCTGCAAGAGCGTCGAGATCCCCGTGCTCGTAGATGCCGACACCGGCTACGGCAATGCCCTCAACGCCTACCGCACCGTCGAGGAGCTCATCGACGCCGGCGCCGCTGGCTGTTTTTTGGAAGACCAAGTCTGGCCCAAGCGCTGCGGCCATATGGCCGACAAGCGCATCGTCGAGCGCGGCGAGTACCTCGAGCGCATCCGCGCCGCCGTGGCCGCCCGCGGCGACCGCGACTTCTTTATCGTCGCCCGCTCCGACGCCGAGGCCGTAGCAGGTCTCGACGAAGCTATCGACCGCGTCGGGGCCGCGCACGCGCTTGGCGCCAACGCCTGTTTCGTCGAAGCCCCCGGATCCCGCGACCAACTCGCCGAGATCGGTCGCCGCACGCCCGGCCCCCGCGTCGCCAATATGATCGAGGGCGGCAAAACCCCGCTGCTGTCCAGAGAGGTGCTGGGCGAGATGGGCTTCCAGCTCATTCTCTATCCCCTGACCGGCCTCTTCGGCGCCGCCCGCGCCATGCGCGATCTATGCGCCAGGCTCATGGCCGACGGCACCTCCGTCGGTGTCGAGGATCAGCTGATGGACTTCGATTCCTTTAATGAATTGATCGGCGTGGAAGAACGCCTAGAATTGGTGCGTCGATTACAGCAAGGATAAACTGGTGAGAGATTGGCCCACGCCCCTCGCGCTGCAGGAAGCACTGAGCGAGGCCGGTGAACAGGTCACCCCAACTCCTGCCGGGCGGCCGGTGCCCGAGCCAGGGTCAGCAGGCTGCACTACGCCTGTTCGTAACCATTCTCCTCCATCGCGTCGGCGAAGAAGTCGAACATGTGGTCCCCCTCGTCGGTTCGCCACCGCCCAATAGAATCCGGCCGCACCACGATCCGCCCCAATTCAAAACCCAAAAAGCGCTCCAGCGACCCCAACACACGCTCCTGCTGCAACACGAAATCCTCAAAGCGCACCAGCATCCAGTGCTCCGGCTTTGGCGTCGCCTTCATCAGCTCGTACTGGTATTTCCACGAAATCGCCCGCCGCCGACGCACGTCGTCGGTCCGTTCGTACTCGATCCCAAAGTCGGACAGATCGTCGGTCTTGTGCCCGCCAATAATGCTGTCGCGCGGGTCGCGGACCCAGTGAATGTACTTGATCTCGGGAAACATCCGCACAATCCACGGGTAGATCAGCGTCGTCTCGGGCAACTTCCAGCCCCTGTGCTCAGAGCGGTCGTTGAGTACGTCGGCCAGATAGTCGTTGATCAGTTCTGTGAATTCCGCATCGATATCCATCGAGTGCAACGCGTCGAAATCCCACTCGGTCCCGCCCTTCCACCTGACGTGTTTGGCCATCACCCGACAGGCGTCGTAGAGCTTGTGCGGCGGCACTTTGTCACCCGAGCGATTGAGCGTGCCGCCCATATAGACGCCACTAGCGTAGAGGGTGTGCGAAATAGCGCGCGTGCCCGAGTGGCCGCGACCGATGACGGTTATCAACGACATGGGACTTCCTTTCGAAGATAGGGCGACCCGTTCATTCGACCGCGCCGGTTGAGTCGCAGTTGGCAAAGGGAGCGTCGATCGGTTCGCTTGTCGGATTCATCCTGCGACTCTGCGTTCAATAATAAAAGCTGATCTGCAACAATCCGCTCCTGGCCACTCCACCGTACTCGCTCCGCAACACCGCGCCCGTCGGCTCGTCGCCGTACGGCCAGTATCCGCTCGCCGCCAGCGTCACCGCGTCGGAGAACACCCAGGTTGCCAGCGCCGTCAGCACCCCCGAACCATCTGTCGGTGCGAAGATCCAGCCCGCGCTCAGCGGCAGGGCGCTGCCAAAGCCCCGCGACAACTGCAGCGCTCCGGCGTGGCGACCGGCCGGACACGGCTTGCTCCTCTCCTGGAAATGTACTCGGTTTTTATCGGCGATATTGAGCGTTTCCTCTCCGCTCTTCAGCGACCGCCCTCAATTATATACCAACTCATCCCTCGCCCCGGCACACTCACCACCAACTCCACCGCGTACTCGCGATCCAAGCCATACTCCCGCACCTCCCCGTCCCCTTCCCGTATCGACGCCCGATCCCGCAATCCCGTATAGTACAAGGGCAGCTTCCACACCCGCTCCACCGCCTCGTCCAGCGGGTTGAAAAAGAGCGCCAGCCCGCGCGTTTCCAACTGCGCGTTGACGTGCATTATCCCGTCCAGACCGCGTCCGTCGGGCCGCCGCAGGTGGATGATATCCGACTCCAGAATCTCCCTGTGGCGCTTGTAGAATCCCACCCACTTCTTCACCACCGCCTTGGTCGCATCCGCATCGTAGATTCGCGGACCGCGATAACAGGCCTGCACCCCGCTGCCAAAGTTCTGCATCAGGTGCGCCTCGTAGGCTGCGAGGTGTTCGGCCAAAGGCTCCAGCGTCGCCGCCGCGCCGCCGCCGTGGTATTCTACCAGCGGTACGAACATCCAGCCCATGCTCGGCGTTTTCTCCCAGGTGCCGTCGTACATGTTCTGCCGCGCCAACAGCAGTTGCCGCTCGCGCGGCAGCGACCAGTTCACCTCGCGATAGCCCATGCCGTTCTTGTTGGAGCCGTTGAGGAAATACCAGTCGGGGACATTGAGATAAATGCCGCGCTCGCGGCACCAGCGGTAGAAGCGGGTAATGCGCTGCCACTGCCGCCACTGCGAATCGGCCAGGCTCGCGTGTCCGGGATGCGCGACAGAGGCGCAAACATCGCCCGGATACGAGCCGTCGTGTTCGAGTATGTCGAGACCCGCCTGGTCATAGAGGCATGCCACCGTGCGGAAGTAGTCCTCACCCCAGGCGCTGCCCAGACACGGCGAGTGGCCGAAAATCGCACCACCGGGCTCGCTCGTGTCGGGGTTGAGCGCGTCGTTGGCGGCGTCGATATGACGGCTGGCCAATAGCGAATAGCCGCCCAGTTCGACGCCCTTGCCGTGCGCGTAGTCGGCCAGCTCTTTAAGGCCGGCAATATAGTCTTTGTCCGCACTCTCGGCGTCAAAGCCGCTGCCGAAGGTCATAATCACCATTTCGAAGCCGACCTCGGCGCACTGGTCGATGGCCGCCTTTACCGCCTCTGCATCGGCCTGGCGCACGTGCATCAGGATGGGATTCTCCTGGCTCCACGGCGCCAGTGTCCTGTACATCCGCCGCAGGGCCAACCCCCGGCGCTCTCGGTCATAGCTGTCGGGGGCCAGCTCAAAGGTGCGGAAGCTCGTGAAGGTCTCGCCCGGCGCGATATCCACTTCGGGACCGATCGGCGGCCGGCTCTCTAACAGGCACGGCGTCGCACACTGGTAGTTGACCTGCGTGGTATACTGCGGATCCTCGACCCAGTGCGTTGTAGCGTTAGCGCTCTTGGGGGTCATGCCGTGAAAGGCGTAGTCGCTCTCGACGTGGAGGTCGGGATAGACCCACTGCGCAGGCGCATCGACCGACACCTCACCCTCGACCGCTGCCAGGATCTCGCTTTTAAAGGCGTGGAGCCGTACGGCGCGATCCCCGCCATTGCGCAACTCCAGCCACTTGCCCAGCAGGGGCAGGGCGTCGTAGAGCTCGTAGACCACGGTCGCCTCGACGGCGCTATGGCCGCCAAAGCGCAACGCCAAGCGCGCGCCCGGAGCCGGCCAGGGCAGCCCAGGACAGGAGCGCACTCGCTTCCATCCGAAAGGCGCCACGGTTGAGCCGATTTCGTAGTCGATGAATTGCAGTGCCGCCGGATCGCTGGTGAAATCATCGATCCACTCGCGGCGCAAATAGGCGTATTCCTCCTGGCCCACGAGCCCGCCGATATCGTAGGTCTCGCCATCGAGCGCGACGCTGGCCTCCGGCTTGACGCCGCGCAGTATCGCCGCGCCGGTGACCAAATTGTCGAAGCCGACGGTCGCGGCGCTGGGTGCCAGGCGGAAAGTGCGGCGCAACAAGCCGTTGCTGAGGATAATTTCAGCGGGATGGTCGCCGCAATACACGCCGGCTTTGTACGCGGCGGGGTCGAGAAGCCAGTCGCGGCGGTAGCGCGGGATCTGGTCGCAAGGGAGCAAGTTATGGTCCATGCCGACAAAGTTCGGGTGGTAGCGGAACCTGGGCAAATCACAAGAGTAACCAGCGCATCCAAACATTCGCGCAGTAGTGATTGGAGCACCAGCCCCGGCGACAATTGACGCTCAATATTATCCCGGATACATTAACACCATCCCGAAGGGCGGAGCGTGCGGTCGTCGTCGCGTGGGCCTCCGGATCGACGCCCAACGCTCGCCCACCCTCGCTCGTTGGATCGCGAACCTCTTTGACTGCGGAGCCCACGGTCATAGACTTGCTACAAACCGTGAACCCCCTGTCGGAATCACCGACCTGGACCTGCCCTACCGGCAAGGGCGATATAATTTGACCGCACAGGCACATAACGCCTCGAAAGCTTTCTTATGAACGACCAACAATGGCTCCGCCACCTCCTGCCCCTCCCCCGCGAAATCGCCATCG
>PBOD01000227.1 GCA_002724215.1 Gemmatimonadota bacterium
CATTGGTCGTTGTGCCCAACTTGAGAAAACACCCGGAACATGGTCGAAATAGTCCCTCTGATTTGCACCTACAGCTATCGAGAATTTAACCGATATAATTATTTAACCGATATAATTGTTGGGCAATGCTTATATCTGCCACGTAACAATTTGCGCAAAGTGAGGAAATACTATGGGGCGATCAAAAGTTGTCTCTTTAGGACCTCTGGTAAAATACCTGGCAATTTTTGCCGCAAGCTACGGCATCTTAGTGGCATTTCTTGCCTCCATGCCCGCCGTTTCTAACCTATTTACGTCTCTCGTAACGCATATCGCGGCAGTCCTTTTATCCAGCATGGGCTTTGTAGCCGACGTCTGGCCGCAGACTGTTAATGCTGCATACGCGGAGATCCGCTTTAATTCGACCGTTTACAGAGTCAACGAGGACTGCACGGGCCTGTCTCTCGTAATGCTTGTGGCTGCCTCAGTTGTGGCTATCCCCGCACCCTTGCGTATTCGAACGGTAGGCCTAGTCCTCATGGGTCTTCTAGCCGCTGCCATCGGCTGCCTGCGCATTGTGATCTTGGGATGCGTCGCCGAATACCAGGCCCACATCTTTCACTTCTTCCACACCTACTTGATGGAAGTGGCCACCGTTGGCTTCGGGCTGTGGATCCTTTTGTCCTGGTTTAACTTTACAATACCGCATCGGCGATCGGCGGCCGTATGAATGCCACGCGCGTATTGCTCCACTTTGCCTTGGCGTCAATGGCCGCCTATGTCGCCTTATACTACTTCGGCTTCGCGTACGAGAGTCTATTATTGTTTGCTGCCGATCGAGTCGCCCAGACGCTAAGCATCGGCGCACGCCTGATGCACGACGCGAGCCATCAACTGTTCATCATCATGCCCTTACCCGGCGGACCAATACAGATTAA
Source organism: Gemmatimonadota bacterium (assembly GCA_002724215.1). Lineage (GTDB taxonomy): Bacteria > Latescibacterota > UBA2968 > UBA8231 > UBA8231. The sequence continues at coordinate 918 of PBOD01000227.1, forward strand.
AATAGCGGGGCTTGACTGGATCTATGCTAGCCAGGCGACAGCTGCTGGTGTCGTGATGTCAACCTACGCCTCGCCCACCAGAAAAGCCTACTCGCTTACCCTGATTTGTGCTTTGTTGGCGTTCGCACATACGGCGCTACTTGTCTTGGCGGTCGCTGAGGTCTCAAAACAAGTCAATGAGGCGAACAGTGACCTCGCGGCCTTCGGCGCAATAACTTTCAAGTTGTATCGCATCGCATTACCAGCGCTACTCGCTGGTGCATGGATTATATGTTCACGCGAAATGCTTTTCAACGAGAACGCTGTCAAATACCGACTACCATTACCTGCCCAACAACAGTGGAAGCGTACTTTCGGATCCCGACCAAGAAGGATTCTCAGAATGCCTGACCACCTCGCTGAACATCGGCGACCTCACTCATTGATTTTCCGCACAATTCACGGAAAGCCATGCACGTGGCGTGACCGGACTACCTGTTTTGGTCCATTTAAGGCGAGACTTTTTGGTTTGCGATAAAGCTCTGTGGGCTCATATAACCCAGCCGGCTGTAAGGTCTTTCCGTGTTGTAATGTTGTCGCCAATCTTCAATGACGACGCGAGCTTCGCGTAGATTCAAGAGCCATTCCCGATTTAGACATTCGTCACTAAAACGGCTGTGGAAGGTCTCTATTTAGCCATTTTGCCACGGGCTACCCGGATCGATATAGAGTGTCTTAATCTGGTTGTCGCATAGCCATTCCTGGATTTTCTGCGCGATGAATTCGGTGCCATTATCACTGCGGATATGCCCGGGTATCCTATAGGTTGTCATCCCCTGCCAAAGGGTGGCCAAGACCTGTTCGGATCAAATCTGTCGCTCAAAACGCGGATAGCGACACATCGGCGCGTGTATTCATCCAGGATCGTCAGCCTTTTGAGTGTGCTGCCCTTGTCGGTCCGGTCAAAAATAAAATCCCAAGTCCAAACGTGATTGCGGTAGATCGCCTGCGTCGGCAAGCCCGTCGATACGCCTTGTCGAGTGATGCGTTGGGGCTTGGGGCGGACTTTCAACCCCTCTTTCCGCCGGATGCGCTGGACTTGCTTGCGACTGACGGACCAGCCTTCCCGCGCTAATAAGGCATGGATGCGACGATAGCCATAGCGTGGATAATGCCACAGCGATTGAATTGGCTGGGACCTGCAAAACTCTAACCCACCCAGCGCAACTATAGTTTCAAAACACCCGATTTTAGCACCAGGCTGCTATGAAAAATACAGGATCACCTGAAATGCAACGTAGCTAAATGTAAAGCGAAAAATTTGTTTTACTAGTACATTATGCGGCCAGTGACAACGCATAATAACCTGCTAAAGGACCCAATAATGAACGGCTATACTCACCACGAGCTCCTGCCCTTAGGCAAAGACGAGACCCCCTACCGCCTGCTCACCACCGACTTCGTCTCCACCGTCGAATTCGAGGGCCGCGAAATCCTTAAAGTCGAAACCGAAGGTCTGAAAATGCTCGCCGACCAGGCCATTCGCGATGCCTCGCACCTGTTGCGCCCCGGACATTTAGCCCAGATCCGCAAAATTCTCGACGACCCCGAGGCTTCCGCCAACGACCGCTTCGTCGCTCTCGACATGCTCAAAAACGCCAATATCGCCGCCGGCTGGATCCTGCCGATGTGCCAGGACACCGGCACCGCCATCGTCATGGGCAANAAGGGCCACCAGGTCTGGACNGANGGCGACGACGATGCCGCCATCTCCGCCGGCATCGCCAAGGCCTACCAGGAGACCAACCTCCGCTACAGCCANATGGCGCCGCTGACGATGTTCGAAGAANAAAACACCCGCACTAATCTGCCGGCNCAAATCGANATNTTCGCCGAGCAGGGCGACGCCTACAAGCTGATGTTTATGGCCAAGGGCGGCGGCTCGGCCAACAAGAGCTATCTNTTNCAGGAGACCCGTGCGCTGCTGACCCCGGATCGCCTCAGAAGCTTTATCGACGAAAAACTGCGTATGATCGGCACCGCCGCCTGCCCGCCCTATCANCTGGCGCTGGTCATCGGCGGCACCTCGGCCGAGCACACCCTCAAGCTGGCCAAACTCGCCTCNACCCGCTATCTCGACAGCCTNCCGACAGCCGGCAACGAATANGGCCAGGCCTTCCGCGATCTGGAGNTGGAGCAGCAAGTACTGGAAATGAGCCAGGANATGGGCATCGGCGCGCAATTCGGCGGCAAGTACTTCTGCCACGANGTCCGCGTGGTGCGNATGCCGCGGCATGGNGCCTCCTGCCCNGTGGGCCTNGCNGTCTCNTGTTCGGCCGACCGCCAGATTATGGCCAAGATCACCAGGGAGGGCATCTTCCTCGAAGAGTTGGAGACCGAGCCGTCGAAGTACCTGCCCGAGATCGGCGACGACGAGCTCGGCGGCGAGGTCGTCGCGATCGACCTGCACCGGCCCATGGACGAAATCCGCGCCGAACTCTCCAGCCACCCGGTCAGCACCCGCCTGTCCTTGACCGGCCCAATCATCGTCGCGCGCGATATCGCCCACGCCAAGCTCAAGGAACGGCTCGACGCCGGCGAGGGCTTGCCGCAGTATTTCAANGATCAGTGCGTCTACTACGCCGGTCCGGCCAAGACGCCCGAAGGCCACGTCTCCGGGTCGTTCGGACCGACCACCGCCGGGCGCATGGACAGCTATGTCGAAGAATTTCAGGCCGCNGGCGGCAGTATGGTCATGCTAGCCAAAGGCAATCGCTCNCGTCAGGTCACCGAGGCCTGCAAGGCCCATGGCGGCTTCTATCTCGGCTCGATTGGCGGTCCGGCCGCACGGCTGGCCCAGGANTGCATCCGCAAGGTCGAGGTCAAGGAATACGAAGAGCTGGGCATGGAGGCAATCTGGCAGATCGAGGTCGAAGACTTCCCNGCCTTTATCATCGTCGACGACAAGGGCAACGACTTCTTCGCCAACTTCATGAATCCCAACGCCTAGATAAATCGAGCGTATCGGATTCGGCCCGACGTATCGGCCTTCTCGGTTNAACGAGTGTCGAACTGGAGTGGGGATTGGGGATCATGAAGGTCGACTTGCAAATTCACACGGTCGCGTCGAGCGATTCAACGCTCACCATACCCGGTCTATTCGAGGNGGCTACTGCCGCCGGTCTTGCGGCAGTGGCGATCACCGACCACGACACGGTGGACGCGATTGCCGCAGCCGCCCAGGCTGCGGCGTCGAGCGGCGTGTGCCTGGTGCCCGGCGTTGAGGTGAGTACCTCCTTTCATCAATACATGGCACACGCGCTGGTTTACTCCGACACCATCGACAGCCTTCCCATTCGCGAATTCCTCGATGTTGAAGTGTACCAGGCAAAACGCCAGTATACGTCAACGGTCATCGAGGCTCTGGCCAGCACCGGTGTGCCGATCTCGCTGCAGGCGTACGACCTGGAGGCCGANCGCAGCGGGAAAGGCGGGTCGCCACTGGAGCGAGCGCTCCTACGCGCCGGTGTGATCGCCACCGCCCGCGATTTCGACAGCAAGATAGCCCCGCTCATCCCCCCGGCGATCGTCCGCTACAATTGGGCACCGCCNCTGGAGCGGTGCATCGCCGTNGCNCACGAATGCGGCGCTGTAGCCATACTCGCTCACTGCCAGAAGGGCGGGCCTTATGGAGAATTGTCCGAATCCGAATTGGACGAAATCCGCCGTCTGGACATCGACGGACTGGAAGCCGCCCACCCCGATCATTCGCCTTCACAACAGCGGTTTTTGGAGGACTACGCCCAGCGGCACGGACTGCTGATCACCGGCGGCTCCGACTGCCACGGCCCCGGGACGAACCCGCTGGGCATGGCCAGTCTGGAGATTCCCAACCGGCCGCTACCACCGGTGATCCACTTGCGCAACCTACTGGACAACCCGCCGATCTCTGGAACAAAGGACAACTAGTGGACNCATCCCAAACCCATCTCGAGCCTCAANCCGCNGTAATCTGCAAGCAGCCGGGCCGCTACATGGGGTGGCCGACAATTGACCGAACCGCGTCGGGAGAGCTTATCGTCGCGTTTTCAGGTGACCGCGANTGGCACGTGTGCCCCTACGGAAAGACGCANTGGATTCGCAGCCGGGATGGCGGCACGACATGGAGTGATCCGGAGACCATAACGGACAGCCCCATCGACGACCGCGATNCCGGCATCCACGCTCTGCGNTCCGGGGCACTGCTGGTCAACTGGTTTAACCTCCCTGGCGTTCGAGGATGAGTCTCATTTGACATGGATGCGGAAAGTACACCCGCGAGCCGACGAGATNTTCGATAGTTGGAAGCCGCTCGCCGCCCGGCTCACGTCGCAGGAACGGCAGTTGCTCGGGCGCTGGACCCGGCGGTCCGAGGACGGCGGCAAGACCTGGGAAGGGTGGTCAGCCAGCCATGTGGGCTCGCCCCACGGCCCGACTCAACTAAGCGATGGGCGCCTGCTCTACGTGGGTCGGGGCACACTGGATGACAAACCCATCCTCGGNGCCTCCGAGTCGATTGACGACGGCAGAACGTGGCAACTGATCTGGCATAAGGAATCGACGACCGCAGAGCGGCCACTCTGCGAACTGCACCAGGCCGAACTGCCGGACGGCCGAATCGTCGCCATGATTCGCTACGACATCGGTCCCGATCACTATCTTTGGCAGATGGAGAGCGNAGACGGGGGCCACTCATGGTCCTCCCCGCGCGTTACGGAGATCTGGGGGCTACCGCCGCACCTGTTGGTGCTGCGCGACGGGCGACTGCTGTGCACGTACGGACACCGGCGCGTCCCATACGGGCAACGGGCATGCCTGAGTCGAGACGGGGGTCGCACCTGGGACTACGAGGGAGAAATCATTATTCGAGGAGACGCGCCCAGCGACGATCTCGGCTATCCCGCGTCGATTGAAATGGATGATGGTTCCATCCTCACCGTCTACTATCAGCAAGAACATGCCGGGGAGCCACCGTGTCTGATGACCACGCGATGGATGCCGCCAGCGCGGGCGAAGAGCTGAGCGTCGGGAAGTATCGCTGCAAGCCCAGTGAGGTGGTCATCCTGACAGTTCCAGTCGGACTCCCAAACGCAAAAAAAAGAGCGGGGACCGCGATGGTCCCCGCTCCAACATCTCGGTTTCCCCACTCTTACTTCTTCGCCCGCCGCAATGCGTTCTTGAAGACCTTGTCGATCTCGCCGCGCGCGACGATCGCGTCCTTCCATACATCCGGGAAGCAATCGAGCGCATAGCCGGACCCCTTCGGGCCCAGTTCGACGACTGCCCACAATTCTTTCGAGCCACGCTGGGCTTTGACCCAGTTGAAGAGCATATGCTTGAGGAAGTTGTCGCGCCAGGCGATGAAATCCAGATCGAGCTTGCCCCGACCGTTGGTGATCGGCGTCTGGCAGTGGCTGCCGGTGAAGGTGCGAAAGTGGATCAGCTCGCTGGCGGCCAACAAATCGAAGCGATATTCGGCGATCCGCTCCCAGAAATTGGCCGGGCGCAACTGCTTTATAATCGCCGGGTGCGAGTGATCAAAATTGGTGCGCAGCTTCTCCTTGTAGCGCTTCTCGTACTGCTCGGCCAGCGCCAG
>PBOD01000028.1 GCA_002724215.1 Gemmatimonadota bacterium
TCCAGGGGGGCCGGCGGCGTCAGGGTGGCGGCCGATCCGGCGCGATAGCCGATGGCGCCATTGGCGCGCAGTACGCTCCGATCCGGCGTTAGGCGGTCGAAGACCAGTACCCCCATATCGCCATCGAATGCCGTTTGGCCCCGCGACAGCCCGGCGGCGAAGACCAGGCGGCCCGGTTCCGATTCGACGATAAAGGGCAGCGGAGCCTCTGCGGCCCGGGGCCGAAACTGGCGAAAAGCGAGGACTTGTGGCTCGAACTCGAGAGACAACATCCAGCCGCGCAGTGGGTCCTGGCCCGTCCAGTAGGGGACGATCTCAAGGAGATCGGGGGTTTCGGCGCCTTTTTCCAGGTGCAGGGCCTGCGGGCCCGGGGCTTGAGCGCCGACGACGGGCTTGCCCGCGCTCAGGCCGAAGTTGTCGCCGAAGAGGAAGAAGTCGTCGAGGTCGACGATGGCATTGTCGCTGAGGTCGAAGAGGGGATCATAGGTCTCGTCGCCCTGCTTGAGGCCGAAGTTGTCGCTGAAGAGGAAGAAGTCGTCGAGGCCGACGATGCCGTCGCCGTTGAAGTCGCCGGGCAGCGCCGGGCGGCCGGATATGGTGATCGCGAGATCGACGCCGGCGGTATCGGTCACCGTGCTCTTGAGCAGGACGCGCTCGATGCGGATCGCAGTATCCATCCCAGACAGGCTCGAGTCGGCGGCGAAGGTGAAAACGCCGAGCAGACCGTCGGCGGAGAGCCCGGCGCTCAGACTGTCGGCGACCACCGAGGCGANCACNACGGAGTCGGCGCTAATCGTAGCGGNGGCCGTCAGGGGTGAGCCGGTGGCGGCGAGGAGGTTGGTTTCGCCATCGGTTTGGGNGGCGAAGTCAATNTAGTTTAGCGCGGTCGGGTCGAAGAGTAGGCGCAAATCGTAGCTGAGCAGGTCGAGCGTTTTNTGTGCGTAGAGGTTCACGGCGAAGATCGAACCGGCGTCGATGGTGGAAGTGGCCAGCGCCTGGTCGCCGGCGGTCGGGTCGAGGTCAAGGCTCAGCACCGTGGCAATGACGCCCTTGCCCGCGACCGGGATGGCGATCGCGGGATTGTCGGGGTCGTCAGTGGCGAAGCGGATACTATCGGCGCTGGCGCCGCGGCCGGTGGGCGCGTAGCTGAGGGCCATGGTGGTACTGGCTCCGGGCTCGACGGTGATGGCGGCGAAGACCGCGGCAAAGCGCAGGTCGTCGACCTGCAGCGAGCTGATATTGAGCGCAGTTTCGCCGCCGTTGGACACGGTCAGCTCGACCCGAGCGGTGTCGCCGATGGCGACATTGCCGAAGTCTACCGTGCCAGTGTCGATGGCGAGGCGGGGGATCTGGCGGCCGTCGATGACCCAGGTGAACGAGGTGGTGTTGGTCNCGTCGGAGACGCGGGCGGTGACGGTGTCGCGAGCTGAGGTGCTGGGAACGTGGGAAAAGATGCTGTCGGCGGCGGTCTGCAGCGCATCACCGACCAGCCAGGAATAGCGCAGCGAGTCGGCCTCTTCGTCGCTGGCGCCAACGGCGAAGGCGAGTGCTGTGCCACCGGTCGTGCGCACCAGCGAGTCGGCGGGGGTCTGGCTCCTGAGGACGGGTGGGTCGTTGACCGCCTGCACCGCCAACTGGTAGCTCAGCGTGGCCAGTTGGCCGGCTGGGTCGGCGACCTGGACGGAGACGGCGTGGCTGCCGATATCGGCCTGGCCCGGGGTCCAGCTCAGCGTTCCGGTAGAGTCGAGGATCATAGCCGCCGGAGCGTCGGTCAGCGCGTAGCTCAGCGCGCCGCCTTCCTCATCGCTGGCGTTGAGGAGGAAGGTGTAGGCCTGGTCTTCGAGCGCGGTGGTATCGGGCGTGCNGCCGATGACCGGTAGGTCGTCGAAGGCGGCGACGGCGACGGCAAAGCTCTGGGTGGTGCTGCCGCCGTTTTTGTCAGTAACCACCAGCGAGATCTGCTGGCTGCCGATTTGGTCCTGGGTCGGGGTCCAGGCAAAGGCGCCGGTGGAGTCTATGCTAGCGCCGGCCGGACCGGTGCCGAGGCTATAGGCTAGCGTGTCGGCCGGGTCCGGATCGCTGGCGACCAGCGCGTAACTGAAGGGGCTGTCCTCGGTCGCCGTGGTGTCGGGGGTGCTGCTGATGGTGGGCGGATCGTTGGTGTTGAGCACGGTCAGCACATAGCGGTGAATATTCAGACCGCCCTTGCCGTCGGAAATGCGCACGGCGACCGAGTCGCTGCCGATATGGTCCTGGGTCGGGGTCCAGGCGACCAGGCCGGTTGCCGCATCGACGCTGAGCCCGGACGGGCCGCTGTCGAGGCTGTAGGACAGCGTATCGCCGTTGGCGTCGGTTGCCTGGATCGCGTAGCTGTAGGCCTGGTCCTCTAAAGCCNTGGTGTCGGGGGTGCTGTTGACCACCGGGATCTCGTTGGAGGGCTTGACCCGCAGCGGGAAGTAATGCCGTCCCGAACTATTGCTGGTGATGACGGTGACGCCGATCAGGTGGGATCCGGTGTCGGCGATCGTCGGGGTCCAGGTGATTGGCGGCACCTTGCTGAAGGTGGTGAACGTGCCCATGGTTGGGGCGCCACTACCCGGAATTAGATCGACCAGATCGATGGTCGCCGAGGGGTCGAGCGTTGGGTTGTAGGTGAAGGTCTGGCCCTCGGTGATGACGCTGTCGGGCAAGNTGGTGATTTTAATCTCCGAGAAGGTCGCTCCGTGGCNNGGTGCCCCGCCATTGTTGGGGCCGCCCTGGTTGCCGATGTCGTTGCGGCTCTTNCCGACGGCGTCGACTAGCGAGGCGATCGGGGTGCCCTTGTCGATGGCCGGCGATCCGGTGACCAGTTCGAAGCGGTTGACCGTGCTGTCGAGCACGGACGGGTTGGCGTAGAGATTGTCGACGGCGCTGGCGGCGGCGGAGAAACTGGGTGTCAGCGCGTTGATCGCGGTGACCGCGCTGGTGGTGTCGGGAGACAGGGTGGTGGTGATAACCTGGGTAGTTTGGCTGGTGTCGGGGAAGGCTTCGGGGGCGAATACGAAGACTTTGTAACTGAGCGTCTCGTCATCGCCGGCTGGATTGATGATTTCAATATTGATTTCGCCGCTACCGGTGTCGGCTAGGGTCGTGGCCCATTCGATTACGCCTTCTTCGGAGACCTTGGTACTGGAGACGCCGTTGGGCAGGGTCAGGGGGTTGAAGAAGTATTGTGGGCGATTGCCTACCACGCCAATGGTGAAGCTGTAGGTCTCGCCGGCAGTGTGCGGCACTTCGATGGTCGAGGTCTCCTTGACCATGCCGGTGAAGCGGCCGGTAGAATCGACGACGGCGAGGAAGCCGGTGGTGTCGGGAAAGCTCTGGTTGGAAAAGACGTCGAGTTGGTAGGACAGGGTATCGACGGCGCCCGAGGGTGGGGTGATCTCGATGCTGATGGAATGGCTGATCGTATCGTTCAGGGTGGGATTCCANAGGATCAGTCGCGGGATGTTGCTGANGTTGTCGAGAANGGCACCGGTGGGCAGGGTCAGCGCCTTGAAGCNGTACTGGTCGGCCAAGCCATCGACNTCGATCTGGTACTGGTAACCNACGCCGACCTGGTAGCGGAACAGGGTGTCGGGGTTNTTGGTGACGAAGCTGGGTATCCGGGTGTTGAGTTGCGCCAGGCTCANGGTATCGCCGCGGAAGCGCAAGGTCTGCACGTNGGGGACATTGGTCATGAAGGAGGGCACCGTGATACCCGCGCTGGCAAAGTTGAGCGTGTCGCGGGTGGCCTTGACGATATTGACGCTGTCGCCCTTATCGGATACGTAGAGGGTTTCGGTCTCCCAGAACAGGTTGTGGTCGATCAGTGGCGCGGCGGTGGAATCGGCGTCGCGGATGGCGGTCTGGGCGGGGTCGATGAAGATATTGCTGCTGATATAGGTGCGCGCGCCGGAGGCCCAGATATTGGGCGAGGGGTTGCGGTAGAAGGTATTGTTGCGGATTTCGTCGCGAACCAGGGAATCGGTGGCGGAATTGCGCAGTTCGAGTACCGCCAGNGTGTCGTTGCCACTGCCCGAGTCGCGGACGAGATTGTTGTAGAATTTGAGCCGGCCGTTNTCGGTNTAGATCACGTGGCCGTTCTTGGTGGCTTTGTTGTTGAAGAAGCGGCTGTCGACTACTCGCANCGAACAGGTCTGGCAATAGGCAACGCCCCCCTGCTCGGCCGAGCCATTGATAAAGTCGATGCCNTTGAGGACGAAGTCGCTGGTCGGTGCGGTGACCTTGAAAAAGTTGGTCTTATTCTCGCCGTCGAAAATCGTCAGGCCGGTGGTCTCGATGTAAATGCCAGTCTGGGTGATTTCGAGCGGAAATTGCTCGCCGCTACTGGGCGAGTAGGTCCCGCTGGTGATCTCGATGACGTGCGGGCGGCCCTCGGAAACCAGGTGGGCGATACGAAGGGCGTGGGTGAGGGTTTTGAAGGCCGTGCTGGAATCCTGCGCGGCCTGGACGCTGCGCCGGTTGTCGCCATTGACCTGATCGACGTAAAAGCGCAGGGCCGAGATCGGGGTCGCGGCCAAAAGAAGGTGGCTACAGGTTACTAGGGCGAAAAGGCGGAATAACATATGTGGATCCCTCGATTCGTCGAGTATCGCAATGGCAAAACGTGGGGGGGGCAAGCGGGGGAAGTTAAATATAGATATTGATAAAGTGATAAAATGTCAAGCAGTTATGTCGGTTTGATATCCGGTCCGGTAGCGCTGTTTTCGATCCGTTCGCGGACCTGGGGCCGGATGAAGATCTCGTCNAGCGGCAGCCGCGCCAAGGCGCGGCAAAAGGCCTCGACCCGCTCGCCGACTGCGAGTTCGTCGTTGAGAATCAGGTAGGTCTTGCCCCCGTAGCGGCAAAGTCCGCCTCGCCCTTCGAATGCATCGTAGCGAACCTCGATGCGCAATGCTTCCGCCAGGGTTTCAAGTTCTTGCAGGAGAATGGATTCTTCCATATCAGGTACAGGGGACGATGGCAAAAATAGGGGTTCGGATGGNGGCGAACAAGGAAATTGTTGGGAGCGGGGNGGGGTTTGNTTATTNTAAGGCTCTCACGGGTGCTTCGAGGGCGATAAAAAGGAGGAATGTTTGACCGACGCAAGACCGCAGATCCTGGTGACGAACGACGATGGCGCCGATTCGCCAATTTTGGTACCGATGCTGCGCGCCCTGTCACCGCTGGCGCAGATATGCACTGTCGTGCCGGCGGCCGAGTGCAGCTGGACCAGCAAGATCGTGAGCCGCTTCGCGCCGCTGGACCTGGCCGAGATCGACCGCGAGGGCTTTGCGGTTCAGACGGTGGCCGGCTATCCGGCTGACTGCGCCAATATCGGCATCCACAACCTGTGTCCAACGCCGCCGGCGCTGGTGGTGTCGGGAATCAACATGGGAACCAATGCCGGGCTGGCCTTCGCGCTGAGTTCGGGAACGATAGGCGCGGCGGTGGAGGGTTTTCTCTCAGGAGTACCGGCGGCGGCCTTTTCGCTGGAACTACCCAAGGCGGCCTTCGCATTGTGGCGGCGCGAGCGGCTGGTCGATCCCGCCCTAGTCGGCCTGATGGACGAGGCCGCGGCGGTGACGGCCGAGATCGTNGGCGAATTGTTGCGGGGCGGGTTGCCCGAGAGCGCCGATATGGTCACGGTCAATATGCCGGCGAGCACCTCGCGGGAATCGCCCCGGCGCCTGACCGGCATGGCTCGATCGCAGTATGGCGGGCTCTTCACCCGCCACGAGTCGGAGTCGCAGTTCGCCTATGCGGGGTGTGAGTTGCTGCCCGTCGGCGACCAGGCTGACAGCGACCTCCTGGCCCTGGCANAGGGCGAGATCGCGATTACTCCGCTGCGCTACGTGCTCGGCGCGCCGGTCGGGGCGGCGGACCGGCGCCGCTTTGAGCGCGGGATCTAGCGGAGGAAGCCCGGTGTACTTGCGCGGATGGCGCCCGCTATTACACGGCACTTGCCTCGCGGTGCTGTTGGGTGGCGGGGCGTGGGCGCAGGAAGCTACCCGAGCCGATTCCATGCGCGGGCCNNGGCTGCGGACTCCGCGTTCGGCGACTGCACAGACGGTCGAGGCCGTGCGCTGGATGTCGAAGCGGCGGCAGTTCACCCTGCGCGGTGTACCCTACGGCGTCACCGGCCTACCCTTCGCGTTTTACAGTCCCAATACCGGCTGGAACTACGGCATCCGCCTGCACTGGGCCGATTACCGGCGTCGCCCCTATCGCTACAGACTGACCTTGCACGTGCATCGCTCGACCGAGGGCAAGCTNAANAATCGCGTGCGGCTCAAAGTGCCGCGGATTTCCGGCACGGGCTTCGGTTTGCGACTGGAATTCATCCGCGGGCGCAACCTGCGCACTCGCTATTACGGACTGGGCAACAACAGCGTCTTCAATCGCGATTTTACCGACGCCAAGAGCGACCTTTTCAAGGACGAGAATTACTACTACTACGTTTTGGATCGCGATCCGCGCATCTTGGTGAGCTTGCTGCGCCAGCTCTACGGGCCGGTGTCGATGTCGGTCGGTCTGGGGCTGGAGCGCATCGAGGTCGAACAGCGCGGCGAGCAGGCTTTCTACCTGGAACGGGGGACTCCCGACGGGGTGGTCGATGGCTTTTCGGGTTTTATCAGCGCGACCATCAATTGGGATACCCGCGACGACGAGGTCGTACCGCGCCGCGGGATGTTCCTGGAGTGGTCGTACGAGTCGGCGCGCAATTCGCTATTGGGTCTGTTCTTCGAGCAGATCGACTTCCGCCGCATCACCTTGACCAGCGCCTACTACATCCCGCTCACCAGGCGTTGGAACTTCTCCCACCGCCTGGTGGTGGAGACGCTCAGCGGCGCGGTGCCGCTCTATGCCTACGGCGAAATCGGTGGTAGCCGCCGGGTCAAGGGGCTGGGGGGTAGCGACTCGCTGCGCGGTCTCGACACCCAGCGCTTTACTGACGACGCGCGCTTTTTCTCCAATGCCGAATTGCGTTTCCATCTCTACGAGTTGCTGTTTTACCGCCAGCATATCGAATGGCAAGCCGCGGCATTCGTCGACGCGGGACGGGTCTGGTCCGGTCTGGACGAGTTGGGACTGGCGGGCATGCACTTTAGCGGGGGTGGGGAATTGCGGTTGGTTTGGGACGCCGATTTCGTGATCCGCGTCGGGCTCGGCGCCGCCGGGGAACAGGCCGATGTCTGGCTCAGCCTGGGGCAGAACTTCTAGCGGGCACTTCGCTGGCGGGGGCCAGCAGCGCGATCAGGCGAGACAATTCGGACGCCATCTGGTCGCGGGCCACGATGCGATCGATAAAACCGTGTTTCAGCACGGTTTCGGCGACCTGGAAGCCGTCGGGAAAGGGCGCGTCGGTGCCGAGGAACTGGCGGATCACATTCTGGCCGGCAAAGCCGATGCGCGCCCCGGGCTCGGCCAGGGTAATGTCGCCGAGCATGGCGTAGCTGGCGGTGACGCCGCCGTAGGTCGGATCGGTGAGGATCGCGATATAGAGCAGACCGTGTTGCGCCAGTTGTTTGAGTTTGGCGCTGATGCGGGCCATCTGCATCAGCGAATAAGCCCCTTCGTGCATGCGCGCCCCGCCCGACTGGCAGACCAGGATCAGGGTGCGGCGGTCGGCGCGGGCGCGGTCGATGAGGCGGCAGATTTTTTCCCCCGTCGCGCCCCCCATAGTGCCGGTCAGATAGCGAGAATCCATCACCCCCAGCGCCACTGGGTGTCCGCCGATGCGACCGACTCCGGTGTGGATCGCTTCCCTACCGCCGCTTTTGCGGCGCCCGTCGCGGATTTTGTCGCGGTAGGTCTTGAATTTGAGCGGGTCGCTCGGTGCGATATCGGCGTTGATCTCTGCGAACGTGCCGTCGTCGATGAGCAGATCGACGTACTGTTGGTGACCTATAGGGTTGTGCCAGGAGCACTCGGGGCAAATCCAGTGATTGCGCTCTAGTGCCATCTCGTAGTTGGCGTGCCCGCACTGCTTGCACTTGATCCAGATCCCCTGCGGGATTTCGCGTTTGACCCGGGATTTGAACCCCGATTTCATCTTTTCGAACCAGTTCAAGTAAAAACTCCTCTCAGACCAGGCCGCGGCGGCGGAGTCCGGCGAAGGTCAGCCCGGCGGTGACCAGCAGGCCGACCGAGGCCCAGACGGCGGGGTTGATGCGGCGCGGGGCTTGCGGTGTCTGCGCGTCGGTCCCCAGGGCCGCTGCCAGCCCGTCGGCGAACTGGGCCGCGTCGGGCGAGGTCGCGGGCGCCAGCGCTTGGCCGACTATTTCGTCGGCGCGGGCGTAGTCGGCCAGGGTTTTGCGCAACTCGTGGTCGAAAACCAGGTGTTCGCCGAGGCCGAGGGCTTCCTGGGGGTCGAGCTCGCCGTCGAGATAGGCGGAGAGCTGCTTTTGCTGTTGGCTTTTCTTCCAGGGGAGGAGCGACATGGGCGTCTCCGTAGTTTTTTAAATCAGGTCCTGGCGGCGCAGCCGCCCGAGTAGTTTTTTGCGCGCGCTGTACAGCCGCGAACTGACCGTGCCCACCGGGATTTCGAGGATTTGCGCGATCTCCCCATAGGACAATTCCTCGAAGCTGTTGAGCACCACCACTTGGCGTAGTGGCTCGGGCAGTTCATCGACGAACTGGCGCATCAGTTGCCGCGTCTCGTGAGCAATGCACTGCGCTTCGGGCGTCTGCGTTCCGGGCGCCGGATGGTCCCGGTCGGGATCGCTTTGCAGATGGAGCCCGAGGCGGTGCCAGGCCGAGCGCGAGCGGTCGCGGCGGCGATTGAGGCTCAATCGCAGTACGATGCGGGCGATCCAGGTCTTGAACGAAGCTTCGCCGCGAAAACTCTCCAGGGCGCGGTGTATTTTGACAAAGGCATCCTGGGCGACTTCTTCGGCGTCCTGCGGATCGTCGAGGATCTTGTAGGCCAGGCTATAGGCCAGGGGGTGATACTGGACGACCAGGTCGCGGAAGGCCTGGACATCGCCGGCGATCGCCTGGTGTAAGCGTTTGGCTTCCCCATCGGGATAGAGGCGCAGGGAGTTGGACATGGTATGGATTTATAGACACCGCCGGGGACATTTTCTTCGTCCCAGGTGTTAAAATATAGTCACTTATTTATTAAGATCTATAAAAACAAATACTTGTCAAGGTGGATGAGCTATCTCCGATCGCCGAAAGGCCGGCTGCCAAATTGTAACACGGTCGCCATGGGACTGTAAGCAAAATGGGATAAGTTTGACTGCGCCAGCGCTTTGTGTCTTGGGTTGCCATGTTGCATTGCGCGGCAAATAAACACATATTTACAAGCCTATTCAAAATTGTTACGGACTACTATTACGGACTTGCTCTCTGTGAAATATCGCGTCGTAATCAGCGCATGGGTGCTGGCGATTTGCGCAGCAATTCCGCCCGACGACGTCCAAGCTCAGGAAATCGCCACGGCGGATTCGGTGCGCAAGTACAAATTCCTGGCCAAGACCGCCCGCGAAAAGAAGGAATACGACGCGGCGATTGGATATTACACCGCCCTCCTGCAGTATAGTCCCAACGACCTGAAGGCCGCGTTTTTTCTCGGCGATACCTACTTTCGTACGCGCGATTTCGCCGGTGCTCGCATTGCCTTGCGGCGGGCCGTGGCCCTCGATTCGCTCCACCTGAATTCGAATCTGCGCCTCTACGCGGTATATCGCGCCGTCGGCGCTCCCGATTCGGCTGCGATGAGCCTGGAGCGCGCACTGCTCAAAAAACCGAGCGCCGCCGACCATCGCCGCAAACTGGCCGATCTCTACCGCCGCGAGGGTCAGAGCGAACGGGCCATAGTCCACTACGAGCAACTTGCCGCCGCGGGCGAGGACCCGGAACTTTTCGAGATGCTCGCCGTGCTGCACCAGGAACTGGGCCAAACTGCGGAAGCGCTGGCCTGGCGCCGGCGCCAGGTCGCGCGTGGAGAGGGTGGCAGCGCACAGTTGGAGAGCATCGTCGAAATGCAGCTGGAGACCGGCGATATCAAGGGCGCCTACAACTCGCTGCTCGAACTGGCCAGGGTCGATTCGCAAAATGCCTATTCTTACTATAGCCGCCTCGCCGCCATCGCCGGCGAGCGCAGCGACGATTCGATGCGCGTCACGGCGCTGAAGGGCATGGTCGAGACCGATCCCGGAGACCTCGAGAGCGTGGCGACGCTGGTGCAGTGGCACCAGGGGCGCGGCGAGTGGGCCAAAGCCAGGATCTGGCTGGAGCGCGGGCTGCAAATTGACCCCGCAAGCAGCCCCCTATTACTGCTCAAAGGCGATGGTCTCGTCCGCGCTGGTGACGAAGAAGGCGCCATCGCCGTTTTTGAACGGGCCAGGGCCAATCCCGACTGGGAGCAGGTCGCCCAGCAGCGAATCTGGCAGCTCAGACCCCCTGAGACCGAAGAAGAAAAGCTCAAGCGCGAATTCTTCGGCGGCGCTGCTGCAGAAGAGCAAAATTGAGCGATTGCCCCGCTCGGTCGGGGCTAACCTAAATTTAGCGAGGACAGACCATGGTTCAGCTTTTTCAAGACGGCGGGTGGGCGATGTGGCCCCTGCTCGCGTTGCTTGTCATTGGCTTTGCGGTAGCGATGGAACGCTTGTATAACCTGTGGCGGGCCAAGATCAACGCCGAGGAATTCTTTCAGCATCTCGAAGAGGCGATCAAGAGCGGCGGGCCAGACAAAGCAGCCCAGCTTTGTTCGGAGACCCCGGGGCCGGTTGCCTCGGTGATCCACGCTGGTCTGTTGCGTCTCAATCGCGGCCTCGACCACGTGGAGAAAGCGGTCGAAAATTCGGGTGCGGTCGAAATGGCCTTCCTCGAGCGCGGGATGGTCTGGCTGTCGACGGTGGCCAACCTGGCACCGATGATTGGTTTTTTGGGCACAGTCAGTGGTATGATTAACGCCTTCCAGGCCATCAAGGTCGCCGGCGATGTCGAACCCTCGATGGTGGCGGGTGGTATTTCCGAGGCCCTGATTACCACTGCCGCCGGCCTAATCGTCGGCATTATAATCCAGTTTTGTTATAACTTCTTCGCCAATTGGATCGATAAGATCATTGCCGACATGACCGAGCAGACGGCGGCGTTTATCGATCTACTCGCCGAGCGCGAGCACCAGGGGGCCTGAACGGGTGATCAAGAAGCGCGCGAGCCGGGTTTCACCCGAGATCCCCACGGCCTCGATGGCGGACATTGCCTTCTTGCTGATCGTGTTCTTTCTGGTCACCACCACCATGAATCAGGACAAGGGCCTTTCGTTGCACCTGCCGCCGGTGGGCGAGACCAAAGAGGTTAAGGAGAAGAATATCCTCAACGTGTGGATCAACGCCCGCGACCAGGTTGCCTTCTTCGAAAACGATCAGTTGACTCCGGTGCCCTTTGGAGAGCTCAAGGCGCGAATTGAGGGCCGTCTGCGCGCGAACGACAAGTTGATCGTCTCGCTCAAGACCGTGCGCGGCGCCACCTATCGCACCTTCGTCGATGTGCTCGACGAACTCAAGCTGGCCGGCGCGACCAAGATCTCGATCGCCAACCCGGAAGAATAGCCCGTGAAATTCAATCGCAAATCCAAGGTTGGCAGCGCGATTCCCACGGCTTCGATGGCCGATATTTCCTTTCTGCTACTAGTCTTCTTCATGGTCTCGACCGTCTTCGTCCGCTACCGAGGCGTGCCGGTTGAGCTGCCGCAGGCCGAGAAGATTGAGAAGCTCGAAAGCCGTCGCAACGTGCTGCAGGTCTGGGTCAGTAGCGAGGGCCAGGTTAGCATCGAAGACCGGATGATTCCCCTGGGCGAGGTGGGCAAGGTGGTTCACCGGCACCTGACGGCCAACCCGCGGTTGATCATTTCGCTACGCGGCGACAAGGACTCGGAGTTCGGGGTTATTTCCGATGTCATGGAGGAGTTGCGCAAGGTCGAGGCCCTGCGCGTGAACTTCTCGACTCAGCGGGAGCGCGACGAATGATCCGCGGCAAACAGCCCGCCGCCAACCTGCGGCTGACCTATCGCAAGATCTTCTGGACCTGTACCGGCATTTCGGTGTTGCTACACGCGGCGATTTTCGGAATTTTTCCCAGCTTCGAGGCGGACGCCTATGTCAAATCCGACGAGCCGATAATTATTCAACTGGAGGAGATACCCGAGACCAAGCAGGAGCGCCGCCCCCCGCCGCCGGCCCGGCCCGTAGTGCCCATCGCCACCGACGATCCAGACATCCCCGACGACGTGACGATTGAGGACACCGATCTCGACCTCGATCTCGACGACCTGGCGCCGCCGCCGCCGCTCGAGGATCTGGTCGAGGAACTCGAGCTCGAGGAAGAGGAGGAAATCGTCGAGTTGTGGCGGGTAGAAAAGCAACCCGTGCCGACCAAACGCGCGGTTCCCGAGTACCCCGATATCGCCCGCAAGGCCAATATCACCGGCAAGGTCTTCGTCACGGCACTGATCGGCAAGACCGGCAAGGTTGAGCAGGTCGGCAAGATCACCGGTCCCGATGTCTTTCACGAGGCGGCCAAGGCGGCAGCGCTCAAGTGGGAGTTTGAGCCGGCGATTCAGAACGACAAGCCGGTCAAGGTGTGGGTCAGCCTGCCCTTCACCTTTAAGCTGAACTAAAAACAGGTTGCTATATCTTCCTGTTTTTACTATCCTAAAAGGGTATTGAGTACCTAGTAACCCCCATCCATCCCCCTCTTCCCCACAGCTATATCCGTTGCTACCCCCCCGTGGGAGGATTGTTTTATGCGTTGTCCGTATTGCAGTCACGAGGAAGATCGGGTTGTGGATTCGCGCTCGTGTCGCGAAGGCATGGCGATTCGCCGCCGGCGCGAGTGCATCAATTGCACCAAGCGCTTCACCACTTACGAGTACATCGAAAACGTGCCGCTGTCGATTATCAAGTCCGATGGCCGGCGCGAGCCCTTCGACCGCGGCAAATTGCTCGACAAGATACAGTTGGCCTGCTATAAAACCACGGTTTCGGCTGAGCAAATCGAGCAATTAGTCGATCGCGTCGAGACGGCTCTGGGCAATTTCAACGAGAAGGAAATCCCCGCCAAGCAGATCGGCGAGCAGGTCATGCAGCATCTGCGCGAGATCAACGAGGTGGCCTACGTGCGCTTCGCCTCGGTCTACCGGCAGTTCAAAGACAAGAGCGACTTCGTGCGGGAATTGGAGCATTTGGCCAATAACTGAGCGGCAAAATAGTGTTTTTCGCGGGAAATAGAGGCTTTTAATAAAATCGCTTGACAAGCCCTCCGTTGTCCCTATCTTTGGGGGCACACAACATATAGTGTCGCACATGTGCAGCTCCCTGAGATAGTGTGTTATAGGGGCTGCACTTTTGTTCACTCCCCTTTTGTAGTAGATTCTATATAACACTTGTATTTCCAAGTCCCTGCGCGGTTCTCCCACTGTGCGGACGGGCCTTGTTTTGCCTCAAAGGGAGGGCAGTATGGCTTCTGAACACGTTAAGAAAGAATCGGCGGTCGCCCACCGCTTCGAAGACTTGCTGGCCCAACTCGAGGGCCACGGGCTCAAGCGCAATGGTCACGACGACCTCCTGGTCCGCGCCGCTGATGCCGAGACCTATTACGGCGACAACGACCTGGCCATTGACGTCTTGCGTAATAAGTACTTGGCCCCCGGCGAAGAGGGGCCACTGCATATCTGGGATCGCATCGCCCGCGCTATGGCCTCGGTTGAAAAGGATCCCCAGCACTGGTACGACCGCTTCTTCTCGCTGTTGATGGATTTCAAGTTTATTCCCGGCGGTCGGGTCATGCACGGCGCCGGTCGCGATGAGGCCAAGCGCAAGCCCACCCTTTCCAACTGCTACGTTATTCCCATTGAAGAAGACAGCCTCGAGGGCATCTACCGCTGCTTGAGCGAGTCGGCGATGGTCTACCGTACTGGCGGCGGCGTCGGCACCGACCTGTCGATCCTGCGCCCCAAGGGCGCCCCGGTCAACGCCACGGTCGATGCCTCGCCAGGTTGCACCGCCTTTATGAATCTGCTCTCCGAGAGCACCAACGCGGTGTCGCAGGCCGGTCGCCGCGGCGCACTGATGCTGACTTTGCGCGTCGACCATCCCGATATCGAAGAGTTCATTACGATCAAGAACGATGCCAATCGCACCAAGGTGCAGTACGCCAATATCAGTGTGCTGGTCACCCACGAATTTATGCAGGCGGTGCAGGCCGACTCCGACTTCGATTTGCGCTGGGGCGGCGAGACCTTCCGCACGGTGCGGGCGCGCGAATTGTGGAACAAGATCATCACCAACGCCCACGCCAGCGCCGAGCCCGGGATCATCTTCTGGGACACCATGCGCGAGTACCACAATGTCGAATACGCCAACCCGCTGACCAGCACTAATCCCTGTGGCGAGCAGCCGTTGGCCTCGTACACGGCTTGCAACCTGGGCAACCTCAACCTGGTCAGCTTCGTTGGCGACGATGGGGCATTTGATTACGAGGCCCTGGGCGAGGCCGCGCAGGTGGCGACGCGCTTTTTGGACAATGTCATCGAATACAACATAGATAACCATGCCATGCCCAAGATTCAGGAGGCCGTCTCTTCCGACCGTCGGGTCGGCCTGGGCATCACCGGCATGGCCGATGCTTTCGTGTTGATGGGCCAGCAATACGACTCGGACGAGGCGCTGGAGACCATCGACAAGATCATGGCCACCATCTGCTACAGCGCCTACGAGACTTCTGTCGAACTGGCCGAGGAGAAGGGGGCCTTCCCGCTCTTCGACTGGAGCGGCATCAAGAAGAGCAAGTTTATCCAGGGCCTGCCTAAGTCGCTACAGAAGAAGGTCAAGGAGCACGGCCTGCGGAATTGTACGCTGATCACCATGCCGCCGGTGGGCACTGGCTCGATTGTGGCGCAGACCACTTCGGGGATCGAGCCGATTTTCTGCACCAGCTACACACGCCGCGTCAAGCAGTCCGACGGCGAGAGTTTTCGCGAGTACAAGGTCTACCACCCGCTAATCCAGCGCGTCTTCGGCGACGACGAAAATCTGCCCGATTACGTGGTGACCGCTCACGATATCGATCCCTATTTCCGCGTCAGGATGCAGGGCGTGATTCAGAAGTACACCGATAGCAGCATATCCTCGACGATCAACCTGGCCGAGGACATTGATGTCGATACGGTGGCCGATATCTACATCACGGCGTATAAAGAGGGCCTGAAGGGGGTGACGGTCTACCGCGAGGGTAGCCGCGAGGGCATCCTGCAGACCGAGACCCAGGCCGATAAGGCGGAGGAAGAAGCCCAGGCCGCGCCTGCCCCCGCCACGCCCGATCAGATCGCCGCCGCCGGTTTCCACCCGCGCCAGCGCCCCTCGGTTACTACTGGCATCACCGAGCGGATCAATACCGGTGAGGGCAAGATCTACGTCACGATCAACGAAGACGAATACGGGATCTGCGAGGTCTTCAGCACCATTGGCAAGGCCGGCGGCAATGCTGCAGCGCAGTCGGAGGCGATCAGTCGCCTGATCTCGATCGCCCTGCGCTCGGGTGTTGATCCCCAGGAACTGATCCGCGAGTTGAAGGGCATTTCCGGCCCCAATCCGGTATGGGAAGACGGCGAACTGATCCTATCGACGCCCGACGCCATCGGCAAGGCCATGGAGCGCTACATCCAGCGCACGGCCGGCCAGGATTACCAGGGTGCCGCGGCGGAGGCGCCGGCCGTATCGCTGCAGAGCGGCCCGGTCGAGGCGTCGGCGCCGCCGACCTTTGTCCAGAGCGGCGGCACCAAGACGATGACGACGTGTCCAGAGTGCGGATCGACGGTCGCGCACGAGAATAGCTGTCTGATGTGCAAGCACTGTGGGTGGTCGAAGTGCTGAGCTGAACGGTTGCTAGCGAGATGAGGCGAGGATGTCGTCGGGAGACCGGCGGCATCCTCGTTTTTTGTCTACCGCCGAATATCGGGAGGCGTCTCGTGCTTCGGTTCGAGGAGCGGGTGCCGGCCAAACAGGGCCGGCCGGGACGAGCTCGGAGCGTCGCCCGGGCGCAGTGCCCTAGCCGGGCACCTACCCGGCCAGCGAACAAGGCCTTGACGGAATTTGGCCCGGCGCCCGACCCCCGAACCTCCGCTCGGATGGTAGGACTTTTCTTCCTTCCTTTCACATATTTAACATAGGGGAGGAAAAAACCAAAATCGTCCGTTTCTACCGCAACTCGCCTACCCCACCCGACCGATCGACCGCGGTTCTACGC
>PBOD01000029.1 GCA_002724215.1 Gemmatimonadota bacterium
TCAGTAGTTTGGGGTCGATATCCTTGGCTACGGTCTGGCGGTTTTCCTCGACGCTATCGACCTGCTCCTGCATGGTGTTGAGCTGGCCCTGCAATTCGTCGATGCGCTCTTGCTGGGCCTGGCGGATCTCCTCGAAGGCGCCCTTTTCCTCCTCGATTTGCTCCTGGATCTTCTGGATGCCTTCGACGGCCTCGAGCAGCTGGGTCTCACTGTCGGCGAGTTTGGTTTTGCAGGCTTCTATTTCGAGCTGCAGTGCGTCGTACTCTTTATTGGTGGTGACCACCGCGAAGCGCGCTTCGTGCTCCTGCAGGTCGACCTTGCCGGCTTCGATTTCGCGCTCTGATTGGCGCTGCTGTTTTTCGTATTCGGCGAGGGTCGACTCGAGCTCGGCCAGGTGGCTGCCGGCGCTGTCGATTTCGCGCTGGCGCTCGCCGATCTCGGTGGGGTATTTCTCTTTGGCCTCTTCCAGGGAGAAGAGTTGCTTGTCGACTTCCTGGAGCTTCAACAGTTGCAGCAAACCGTCTTTCATAAGCTGTATCTTTTCTCCTAGTGCGGCTAACGCCAAAGAAAAAGTGCACCGTATAGGTGCACTTTAAGCGGTAGAGTCGTCTGGAAATCGATGGTGNNTAGGCGCCGGCGCGAGGCTCGACACCGCAGCACAAGAACCTGTGGGGACCAGGGNGTTTCGCGTCATGAACGTCTGTCGGGCTTTCGTTATTGCAAGTGCGTTATANGTAAGTAATTANGGGTACCGGGCGAAATCGGTCAACCGCAGGTGTTCGCATCAGAGAATTCGGTCCGGCACTCAGCCCATGAGCACCCGCGCGGCGTCGGCGACGTGTGNNGAAGTCAGTCCGTATTTGNCGAGCAGNTCGTCGTTGTCTGCCGACTCGCCGAAAGTGTCGCGGATGCCGATGCGTTTCATCGGCGTCGGCCGCTTTTCGCCGAGAACTTCGGCTACGGCACCGCCCAAACCGCCGATCACGGTGTGGTCTTCGGCGGTTACAACTTTGCCGGTGNCCTCGGCAGCGGCGACGATGGCGTCCTCGTCGAGTGGCTTGATGGTCGGTAGGTGCAGCACCAGCGCGGAGACTCCGTCGGCCGCGAGNTGGTCGGCGGCTTCGAGGCAGCGCGGGGTCTGGGCACCGGTGGAGATTAGCGCGACATCTGTGCCTGCGCGGGCAGTTACGGCCTTGCCCAACTCGAACTGGTAGTCGGCGGGAAAAATGACCGGCTCGGGATCGCGGGTCATGCGCACATAGACGGGGCCGGGCAGGTCGTTGGCCACCCGCATGCAGGCGGCGACCTCGACCGCGTCGGCNGGGGCCAGCACGGTCATATTGGGCATCGCGCGCATCACTGAGATATCGGACACGTCCTGGTGAGTCTTGCCGGTCTTACCGGTCAAAAGACCCGAGTAGGCGCCGCAGAGTTTGACNGGNAGGTTGGGCTGGGCGACGACCACGCGCAACTGGTCGAGGTCGCGATTGACGATAAAGCAGGCAAAGCTGCTCAGCCACGGCACCAACCCGCAGGTGGCCATGCCGGCGGCCACGCCCATCATGTTTTGCTCGGCGATACCCATCATCAAAAAGCGGTCGGGGCGCTCGCGCGAGACGATGTCGGCCTTGGTCGAGTTGGCGAGGTCGCCATCGAGTACATAGACGCGCTCATCGCGGTCGATCAGCTCGACGAGCGTGTCGCCGAAGGCGTCGCGTTGGGCCAGCATCTGGCCGGTGGTGGAGAGGCTCATAGGGCGGCCTCCTGCGCGGCGAGTTCGTCCTGCGCTTGTTTGAGGTCGTCGTCGGTAACGGGTTTGGAATGCCAGTTGAAGTCGTTTTCCATATAGGAGATNCCCTTGCCCTTGACGGTCCTGGCGATGATGATGGTGGGCTGACCCTNGTGCGCCTTGGCGGCGGCGAACNCGTCGAAAACGGCNTCGAAATCGTGGCCGTCGGTTTCGACGATGTTCCAGCCGAAGGAGCGCCAACGGTCGGCGGGGTTTTCCTGCGGGGCCATCCGGTCGAGCTCGCCATAGCCCGCTTCGGTGGCCCAGCCGTATTGCTGCAGNCCGTTCCAGTCGAGAATGGCAGTGAGGTTGTCGAGCTGGTAGCGGGCCGCGACGAAGGCGGCTTCCCAGATCTGGCCCTCCTGTGAGTCGCCGTCGCCGAGCATCACCCAGGTGTGGAAACTCTGGCCCTTGAGCTTGGCNGNCAGCGCCATNCCGAGNCCGGGGGANAGGCCCTGGCCGAGCGAGCCGGTCGACATGTCGAGACCGGGCAGCACGCTCATGTCNGGATGGCCCTGTAGCCGNGAGTCGATGGCGTCGAAGGTCTTGAGNTCNNCNANNGGNAANTAGCCGCGCANGGCCAGNACCGAGTAGAGGCCGATCGACGAATGNCCCTTGGAGAGGATGAAGCGGTCGCGGTNTTNGNCGNGGGGNNNTTGNGGNTCGATNTTNANTTCTTCGAAGTAGAGGGCGACCAGCATNTCGGCGGCGGACATCGGGCCGCCGAGGTGGCCGGCGCCGGCGTGATGGACCGATTCGACGACCAGCCGGCGCAACTGGATCGCGTAGCGCTTGAGTTCGGCGTGGCGCTCGGGCGTCAGGCTCATAGGACGTTTCTCCTTGGTGTGGGCCGATAAATTAGGGGCTGTGTCAGCTTCAGTCCAGCCATGGCGGCGCGATGCCGTACTCGCGCCCGCCCGCCTCCAGGCGCTCGACATCTTCCAGGCCGATGGCGATGCCGTCGCGGCCGTANTCCTGCTCGTTGCGGTATTCGGGGGTGCCCGGCAGGGTGACTTCGTCGTAGCCGCGCAGCGGGATCATCTGCTCCATGCCGAGGCGCACCAACTCGTCGACGCCGTGGCGCACGTCCGCGGCCGGCGCGAAAAGCCCGAGGTTCATGACCACGACCAGGCTGCCCATGCGCGNTGCCGGCCACTTTTCCGCGACCTCGCGAGCGCGATCGGCGCCCTGGCCGACGAAGGCGCCGCCGAGCAGGGTGGCGATNGCGGTGTAGCCCATCGATTTGAAGAAGGCCGCCGGGATCTGCTCTTCGATAGCTTCGATCTCCTCGCCGCGCTGGTAGTCGGCGAGGATACAGGTAGCTACGTCGAGGACTACGGGCGGGCCCTGCTGTCCGGGCAGGCCGAAGCACAGCGGCGGGTTGCCGTAGTGGGCGGCGCGCTTGCCCTCGTTGCTGGTGTAGTACTGCGGGTAGGCGGCCTGCACCGAAAAGGCGGTGCAGTCTTCCTCCATTGCGCGGCGCACGTAGTGTCCGGCCGAGCCGTAGTGGCCGATGTGGCAGCAGGCGCCGACGGCGATGCCCTTTTGTTTGGCCTTTTCGATGGCCTTTTCGGTGGCCAGCATGGTCGGGGCGTAACCGAGGCTGCCGTCGCCGTCGATGTAGACGTGGGTATCGGTCTCAGCGAGGATTTGTATGTCGGGATCGGGGTTGGCGCTTTTGTCGTGGATACTGCGGCAGTAGCCGAAGAGGGCGCGGGTNCCGTGCGAGCGCACGCCGCGCAGGTCGGAGTTGGTCAGCAGGCCGGCCAGTTGCGCGGCGTGTTGGTCGGTCATGCCGGCCGCNTGGAGGCAGGCGGTGCTAAAAGAGCGCAGCTGCTCGGCGGGGATGCGTTTGAATTCCTCGGGGTGTTGGTTCATGGAATCTCCAGTGGGGTCGTTAGTGTGTCGGCAAGGCGTCCAGGGCCTCCCGGGCGCGATCGGGATCGGCGGGGTCGGCGGCCAGGGCCCGGCGGTAGAAGTGTGTGGCTTTGCGGTATTGGTCTTGCGCGGCGTAGAGCCGGCCCGTGTAATAGCAGGTCCGGGCTAGATCGGGGTGGTCGACGCCGAAGTGCTGCTCTTGCAGGGCCAGTGCGCTCTGCAAGAGCGGTTCGGCTTGCTCGTAGTTGCCCTGAACGAAATAGCCGTGGGCCTGAGTGCGCAGGGTCAAGGCGCGGGCTGTGTACGTCAGAGAGTCAGCTCGGGCGCGATGGCCGCGAGCGCGATAGACGTCGGCGAGTTTCTCCAGGGATTTGGCCACTGCGCCGTCGCCCTGGTGCGTCTGCTGGAAGGCGAGGACCTGGGCGTAGAGGGCCGCAGCTTCAGCCAGTCGTTTCTGCAGGCGGTAGGTGTCGCCCAGCTTGTCGAGGGTGAGGATTTTGGCGGGGCTGTGGGCCGGCAAGCTGGCTTCGCGCTCGCGCAGATCGACATACAGGCTTTCGGCTTCGGCGAGTTCGCCCTGCAGGACGTGGAGCTGCGCCAACTGGTGGGTGGCGCGGCCGTAGCGCGGGTCGTCGGGGTCAAAGTGTTTGGCGAGGGTGAGGGCGGTGGTGAAGGCCGCACTGGCCTCGTCGAAGCGGCTCTGGGCGAAGGCGGCGCGACCTGCGTCGTACTGCGCGGACCAGGCCTCGGCGTGCGGATCGGTTTTCGGCGAGGGGTCGCCGCAGGCTGCGAGGTAGGCCAGCGGCCAGAGGAGGCGCAAGAGCATGCGGGAAAACTACGTGCGCCCTTTCCGAGTGGTCAAGATTAGGGCGCTTGCGCGGCGAGCGCGGCGAGGATCTTTCGCGCCTTGTCACGGAGCGGGCTGTCGGCGTCGGCCAGTTCGATACAGCGCTGCAGAGCGTTGGTGGCCTCGGCGCGGGCGCCGGTGCTGGAGTGGGCGAGGCCGAGGAAGTACCAGCCCTCCGGGTCGTCCGGGCGGGCGGCGACGGCGCTGCGGAGATGTTGCGCAGCGTCCTCGTAGCGACCGAGCTTGCCGGCGATCTGGCCGGCGTTGAGCAGGGCCGGAAAATAGGCGGGGTCCCGGGCGAGGGCGGCTTCGAGGTAGCGCAGGGCGGCCTCGGGCTGGTCGAGCTCGAGCAGGTCGCCGGCGAGGCGGTTGAGCAACTCGATGTCGTCGGGGCGCAAGCCGGCGGCGCGGGCGAATTTGTTCTGGGCCTCGGGGAAGTAGCCGTGCTCGACGAAGAACAGCCCCAGATTGTAGTGGTGGGCGGCTTCCTCCGGCGCGTTGAGGATGGCGTCGCGCATGCGCTTGACCTGCTTGGGCACCTCGGGGTCGCCGCCGCCGATCTGCCGCAGGTGGTTAAAGCGCTCGAGCGCGGGGCCGGCGATGTCGTTGCGACCTTCCTTGCGGGCGAGCAGGCCGAGGCGGTAATAGGCGTCGGCGAAGCCGTGGTCGAGCAGGGTGGCGCGCTGGTAGGCCTCGATGGCGTCGGCGCCGCGGCCCTCGCCGGCGAGGCTCTGCCCCAAGTAGTAGTAGAGCGTGGCGTCGTTGGGGAACAGCCGCAGGGCTTCGAGCAATTCGCGGGTGGCGTCGGGGTAGCGGGCGGTGGCCAGGTAGAGCTCGCCCAGGCGCCGGCGCACCGG
>PBOD01000030.1 GCA_002724215.1 Gemmatimonadota bacterium
AACGACGACCTGGGTATTCCTACCAAACTCGGCGATGTCGGCGTCAAGAAGAACGGTATCCGCCCCATGGCCAAGGCCGCGATGCTCAGCGGCAACATCGCCGTCAACCCGCGCAAGACCAGCCAGAGCGACTTAGAAACCATATTCCAGCAAGCGATCTAGGAGGAATTCCGTCATGGCCCCCGTGCCCAAAATGCTCCGCGTCCGCCAGATATTCGAAGCCCCCACGGTCGAAGACATCCCCGCCGCCGTTCGCGCCGAGGTCCAGCGCCTCGACCTCGGCCCCAAGGTCAACCCCGGCGAAACCGTCGCCATCTCCGTCGGCAGCCGCGGCATCGCCAATATCGCGCTGATCATCAAGAGTTTGGTCGCAGAGCTCAAAGCACTCGGCCTCGAGCCCTTCCTGGTACCGGCGATGGGCAGCCACGGCGGCGGCATCGCCGAGGCGCAGCAGGAGATTATCGAAGGCTACGGCGTCACCGAGGAGTACACTGGCGCCCCGATTAAATCTTCGATGGACGTAGTGCAAATCGGCGAGACCGAGGACGGCGTGCCCGTGTACTTCGACAAATACGCCTTCGAAGGCGACCACGTGGCGGTCGTCGGCCGCATCAAGCCGCACACCGACTTCGTCGGCGAGATAGAGAGCGGGTTGCACAAGATGATGCTGATCGGCCTTGGCAAGCACAAGGGCGCCGCGCTCTACCACCAGGCCATCGTCCACTACAGCTTCGACCGCATCATCCGCTCGGTCGGCCAGACCGTCATCGACAAGTGCGGCGTGCTACTGGGACTGGGTCTGGTCGAAAACCAGTACGACAAAACCGCGCTGATCAAGGGCGTGGGCGCCGACGAATTCGTCGAGCGCGAAAAAGAGCTTTTGGTCCTGGCCAAGAAGTGGATGCCGCGCCTGCCCTTCGACCAGGTCGATCTCTTGATCGTCGACGAGATCGGCAAGAATATCTCCGGCGCCGGCATGGACACCAATGTCGTCGGCCGCAAATTCCACGACAACCACGCCGCCGAGAAGGAATACCCCAAGGTCACCCGCATCCTGGTGCGCGGCCTCACCGAGGAAACCCACGGCAACGCCTCGGGCATCGGCACCGCTGAATACGCGCATAAGCGCGCCATCGAGGAGATGGACCGCGAGATCACCTATATAAACTGCATGACGGGCAACCACCCCTCGGGCGCGCACATTCCGCTCTACTTCGACACCGATCAAGTATGTATCCAGAAGGCGCTGGAGACCGTCGGCCTGGTCGAGCCCGAAAACGCCAAGGTCCTGCGCATCCACAACACCCTTGAACTGGGCGAATTGCTGGTCTCGGAAGCCTACCGCGCCGAAATCGAGCAGCGCGACGACCTGGAGATCGTCGGCGAGGCCGAGGATATGCCCTTCGACGAAAATGGCGATTTGCCGCTGCATTTCTAAGGCTCGCCGACACACCACTAAAGAAGCCGACTCTGCCATAGAGTCGGCTTTTTTGCTTTTATCCCGCGGCGATTATAGCACCAGCATCCCGGCATCCGGATCGGGATCGGGCCCTATATCCGAAAAGGCGATCGACAGCGTGAAGGCCGTCTCGTCGTAGGCGTCGACCCAGTGCGGGGCACGATTGGGGCTCCACACCGCATCGCCGGGGCCGAGTTCGCAAGTCAGGATATCCTCGTCCGCAAGTGTCTCGGGCCGCACCATCGCGTCGTGCCCCCGGTCCGCGACCCCGTCCGGACACCACCGCAACGGATCTTGCAAACTGTGGAAGCGCTTGCGGCCGTAGAGCTGGACGATCAGCACGCTCGATGGGTCCCAGTGGTAATTGGTCGCACAACCGGGGCCGCTCAGAAACAGAATCGGGTAGACCTTCTGCCAACTGATGCCCCGCTCGCGCCAGAGGTCGACGAGCGGCAGGTATACCTGCTCGACCACCCCGGCCAGCGCCCCGCCACGCTCGCGCAATGGCCCCAGCTCGAAGAGCGAAAGGTGGATCGGCGCGGCGACCGCCTCGTCCAGCGGCAACGCCCTGAAATCTGCTTCGGCCTCGGCCAAACTCTGCGTCAGACGGTCGCCGCGTTTGCCCTGGGCAATCCGCGTCTTGGGGTGGTTGCGCGCTTCGTCGACGACCCGGCTTAAATCGGGCGGGTCGAATTGGCAGGGAAATACTTCGCCGACCGTCCGCCGGGCGACTTTGCTATTGAGGGCGCGCCCGAATTCGCTGAAAGTTGCAATCGTTTCCATTATCGAAGTCCCGAGGCAATTCGCCGACCCGCGATAGTTCCGTAGTCGACGCTGGTCCATAGTCTGGCAATTCCACCGCCAGAGTGCTCTCCCCACACCCCGCGGCCTATTGCCTTCACCACCCGATGGCCATAGTTTCAAACCCGTTATGAGCGACACTCACGAATATATCGGCATGCCCCGCGACGAGATCGACACCCCTGTCCTGCTGGTCGATCTCCCCGCGCTCGAGGCCAATATCCACAAGCTGGCCGACCACTTCCGCGCCACGGGCAAAAACCTGCGCCCACACACCAAATCGCACAAGACCCCGGCCATCGCCCAACTCCAGCTTGCCGCCGGGGCCCAGGGCATAACCTGCGCCAAAGTCGGCGAGGCCGAGGCCATGGCCGACGCCGGGATCCAGGACATCCTCATTGCCAACGAGGTCATCGGCCGCCGCAAAATCGAGCGCCTGATGGACCTGGCCTCCCGCTGCGATATCATGGTCGCGGTAGACCATCCGCAAAATCTTCAGGACCTCGACGCCGCAGCTGCGGCCCGGGGCGTCCGTCCCCGCGTCCTCGTCGAAGTCAATATCGGCCACAACCGCTGCGGGGTACAACCTGCAGCCGTAGTCGAGTTGGCCCGCGCCGCCCAAGCCGCAGAAAATCTGCGCTTCTGCGGCCTGATGGGCTACGAGGGCCACGTCATCGACCTCGAGGACAAAGACGAGCGCGACGGCGGCTGCCACCAGTGCATCCAGCGCCTGGTCGATGCCCGCGCCGATATCGAAGCCGCCGGCCTGCCCTGCCAAATCTGCAGCGCCTCGGGCACCGGCGACTACTATATCAGTACTTCTTTCGACGGCATCACCGAAGTCCAGGCTGGCTCCTACGCACTGATGGACGCCGCCTACGGCCGGCTCAACCTCGGATTCGACAACGCGCTGACCGTACTCACCACCGTCACCAGCCGCCCCTCGCCCGAGCAGGTCATCACCGACGCCGGGCTCAAGAGCCTTACGCCCGAACACGGCTTTCCGCCGGTCAAAAACCGGCCCGACCTCGAATGCCACGCTCTCTCCGAGGAACACGGCCGCCTCAAAACCGTCGCCGGCCCCTGTACAGACCTCCAGCCCGGCGACCTGCTCGAATTCATCCCCGGCCACGGCTGCACCACCATCAATCTCCACGACCGCCTCTACGCCGTGCGCGATGGCCGACTCGCAGCCATCTGGGAAGTCGCCGGCCGGGGCAAGGTCCGCTAGGAAATCCACTGGTTAAAAGGAGCATGTAAAATGGCAAGTGTACAGGCCGCAGTCATGGTAGAGCCCGGCCAGATCGAAGTCCGCGAGTTCGACCGCCCACAGATCGGCGCCGACGAACTACTGCTCAAAATTGAACGCACCGGCATCTGCGGCAGCGACAAGCACATGTACGCCGGGCATATGGGATTGCAATTCCCGGTGGTCCCTGGCCACGAGTTGGTCGGCACCATCGAGGAATTGGGCGCCGACGCTATGGACCACATGGCGGTGGTCGGCGGTCCCGTCAGAGAGGGCGACCGCATCACCACCACTCCCAGCTCGACCAACTGCGGGCGCTGCTACTACTGCCTGCACATGCCGCAGCGCCCCGCCCTCTGCGCCAACCGCTTCGTCTATGGCTTCGTCTCCTCCGACGTCGCCCCCTCGCCGCGCGGCGGCTTTTCGCAATACATGCACATGACCAATCGCTCGTGGGTCTTCAAAGTACCCGAGGACCTATCCTCCGACCGCGCGGTGCTCACCGAACCGGCCGCCGTCGCCACCCGCGCCGTCGAACGCGCCCTCGGCCCCGGCATCCCCCATATTGGCGAGGGTTTGGGCCTGGATAAGAAAGTCTTGGTCATGGGCGCCGGCCCGATCGGCCAGCTGGTCATCGCCGTTCTCGCCCACATCGGCACCGACGAAATCATCGCCGCCGATTTGAGTGCCTCGAGGCTACAGCTCGCGCAGGAAATGGGTGCGCACAACTTGCTCAATGTCGGCGACACCTCGCTGGAAGAGCGCCAGGCCATACTCGGCGACCTCTGCGATGGCGTCGGGCCCGATATCGTCATTGAGACCGCCGGCGTGCCGGTGGCCTTTCAGGAGTCGTTGGAATTGGTGCGCCGCGGCGGCCTCGTCGTCGAGGTCGGGCACTTCACGGACCCGGGCGCCACCGAGATCCGCCCGCATATCGTTTGCTTCAAGGACCTCGATATCCGCGGCATGTNGGCCTATCCGGCCATGCAGTTCAAAACCGCGCTATCGTTTTTGAAGAACACCAAAGCGCCGCTCGACAAATTCATCACCCACCGCCTGCCGCTTGAATCNATCACCGAAGGTATTGATATCACGGGGAGCGAGGGGTCGATGAAGGTGGTGATTGAGCCGGGGGCGTAGCGCACCCGGACTTTTTGACCGCCNCTAGAAAGCCGACCGGTTAGCATCGCTTGTGTGCTTTCTATCAACAGGCCCTCGCTCAACGCGGGATCGCGTTGGGCGAGGGCCTGTACTGTCTCTTTGCTCCTCTTTTTAGCGCCGCCAAAGCATACACCATAATCACCGTATATGTTATTTTACCACAAATGGCTTCAATCAGTGATATTCACCTTCTCCGCCACATAGTCCGCCAACGCCACCACCGACTCGAACAACTCGACCCGCAACTCCGCGTCCGTCACCTCGATTGCAAACTCCTCCTCGATCGCCGCCACCAACTCCAGCGCCACCATCGAATCAGCGCCGAGCCNGTCGCCAAACANCGGCTCGTCCTCGGCGATCTCGGCCGGATCNACATCGACCTGTACACACCCGAATCACCAACTCTTTGACCTTTTCTTTCACGCGCTCTGCTTGGTCCATGCCTCGTCCTCCTCTTGTGCGGTGCCGAAATAATTGACGATCAATTCCACCAGGCGCTCCTGTCCCTGCTCGTCCAGTATCGACACCGCCGGCAGCCCGAAACGCTCCTCCAACTGCGCCAGCTTCGCCGCAATCTCCGCGTCGTCCATCTGCCGCGGCANGTGCAGCGTGCGCCCCATAATCTCGCGCGGGTGCTTGGTCTTATCGCTCATCGCCAGCGCCAATACCCGCGTCTTGGCCACCCCGCGCAACGCATCGAGGGTNTCGCGGATATAGTCATCGGCGTCGATTGAGTTGACCACCAGCACGCAGGCGTCGGGACGCGTGCCCATGAGAAAGGCCAGCGAACCCAGCGAATGGGTCCGNGGGTGATGAATATCGTAGGGAATGGTCCCCGACTGGCTGCCGACCAGGATGATATCTGGCTTTTTGGCGTTGATCGCNCGCATCTGCGCGTCTAGATAGGCCGGATAGTACTGGTAGGGAATGCGCAGCGGCGAGGCGTAGCCGCACGGGAAGCACGCGTCCATCCCGAAGAGCTCGGCGTGCGGCTCAGTGCCCAGTTGACCGACCGCAAACCCCAGCGCCTGCAATTGCCGCCGCAAATTCAACTGCAAGGTAAATTTGCCCTGCGACGCNCTGGTCCCGAATACCCCCAATACCGGCGCCGCGACGGGCGGGTCCGCCGGTCCGCGCTTCAAAATNGCCAGCACCTCGCGCTCATCGACGTACGGATACACCAGCTTTAACCCCTGCGTCTCCGCCCGCTGGTACAGATCGCCATAGTGCTTGGGCCGCACCGGCCCGAAGCTGAACACGTGCAAGCCGCGGTCGAAGGCCTTCTCNATGCACTCGCGCAACACGTCCCTTTTGGCAATACGCCCCAGCTGATCGACATAGCCGACGACCAAGGCGTTGGCCCCCTTGGCCGCCAGTTCGATACGCGCGCTGATCTCTACCCCCATCGGTGCCGCGCCAAGCACCGTGGCCGCGTCTTTNCCGACCAACCCCTTGCCGACCGGATCGGCGACGCCGACGATCTCGAAAGGNGCCAGCGCGCGAAAGCGCACCAACGCATGCATCTCTTTGTTGAACGGATAGAGCGCCGCCCGCCGCAGCCAATCCAAAGCCCCAGGCGCGGATACTTCCGCCGCTTCGCCACCGCGCACCGCCGAATCCTCCTCCAGCGCATTGGCCGCCAGTGCAGCGCGCACCGCCGCTAGCGGCGCCTGCGGCTGGACCTCGCGCAACAGCGCCACAATCCCGGCAATATGGGGTGCGGCGAAGCTATTGCCCCGCTGCATGATCTCGCGCCGGTCCGCCCAGCACACCCGCTGCAAATCCCCGCGCGCCGCACACTCGACCGCCTGGTCTGCCCGGTAGTAATAGCCATACGGCCCCCTAACCTCGTCGGCCCCCTGCACCCCGATCACCTCGGGTAGCGCCGCGGGAAAGCTGTCGATACCCTCGTTGTGGGCGGCGGCGACCAGTACCACGCGCTCTTTGGCCGCCTCCTCGCACAGTGCCTGCATCTCGGTCGCAATCGCCGGGTCGGTCGTCCCCAGACTCAAATTGACCACGTCCATATCATATTCGATAGCCCAGCGCAGCCCGGCCAATAGCGCCCGGCCGTCGGCGCGCAGCGACTCGTCGAAGACCCGCACGCTATAGAGTTCGGCAGCAGGCGCGATGCGGTGGATAATTCCGGCCACGGCCGTGCCGTGGCCCGCGCGGTCGGCGAGCGCCCGACCGGTGCCGCGGATCACCTTGCCCCGAGTATTGACCGCGAATTCCACCCCACCCTTGACCCGCCCGAGCCTGGGATGTTGCGGATCGATGCCGCTGTCGATGATGGCGACCTTGACACCGCGGCCGGTCCATTGCGAAAAGTTATGCCCTGCTGCCATGACTCACTCCAGCCCGCGCCATAATGGGCGGCAAACTCCG
Organism: Gemmatimonadota bacterium; assembly: GCA_002724215.1. GTDB lineage: Bacteria > Latescibacterota > UBA2968 > UBA8231 > UBA8231. The sequence continues at coordinate 7,059 of PBOD01000030.1, forward strand.
GCGCCGCGTAGAGCTCACCCTTGCGCACCTTGCCCAAGCCCTCGAGGATCCGCCTCCACGCCAGCGCCGCGATCCGCCCGCGCTCCACCACGATCCGCGCCTCCACCGCCAGCCCGGGTGCCAACCGGTAGACCGCCAGCGCCGAATCCGCCAGTACCACCTCCACCGGATAGCCGCCGCCGCTCTTGTCCGCGGCCACCGCGTGGACAAGCCCGTCGAAAATCTCGTATTCCATATGCGGATAGGCCTCGACATAGAGCCGCGCCCACTGCCCAACCGCGACGCGGGGCAGATCCCGCTCGGCGACCGCCACCTCCGCCATCCACCCACCGCTCGCCAGATCCAGCAAGACCTCGCCCGCGCCGATATAATCGCCACGGCGCTTGGCCACGTCGCGCGTCAGTACCGCCCCGGCAACCGGCGCCACCAGCGCCGTCTGCGCCAGCCGCCGCTCCGCATACGCCCGGTCCGCGACCAACGCGGCATGGACCAGGTCGAGCGTTTGCCGCTCGCGCAACCGGGCACCGGCCTGTTGCCAGCGCGCCCTGGCGCTCTCCCATTCCGCCCGTCGCGCGCCAACGGCTGCCGCAGCCCGTCGCACCGGCCACAGCTCGGCCAGGGGCTTGCGCTTCCAGCCATAGCTGGCCAGCAGCGCCAGCGACCCGACCTGCTGCTCGGCGCGCACCTGCTCCAGCCCCAACCGCGACCGCTGCCAGGCCGCCTGCGCCGCCTCTTCCTCCAGCTGCAGCAAACGCCGCTGCTCGCTGACGGACGCCTCGATCTCCGCGACCCGAAGGCGATTGGCCCTGAGATCGCTCGCAATCTGCGCCAGCTGTAGCCGCCACTCCGCATCGTCTAGCACTGCCAGGGTCTCTCCTGCCGCGACCTGCTGCCCCTCGCGCACCCGCACCTCGCGCACGATCCCGCCCAGGCTCGCCTTGACCCCGTGCCGCGCTGCTGGCCGCAGTTGGCCGCGCGCTTTGATACTCAGATCCATCGCGAAATACCAGCTCAAAAATGCCGCCATCCCGCCCAGCGCGGCAAAGATCGCCAGCATCCACCACAAAAAGCCGCGCACGAAAACAAAGCCGGGCCCCGTCATCCCGGCGCCGCGTCCTCGTTGGTCGTCCATCGTAGACCTCGCTCTCTGCAAAGGGGTTGTTCTCGTCTAAGCAAGGCCCATGCCCCGCTACTCACATGGGATACAGGTCAAATAAAAACAAAATCATATGAATAATCCACAACTATGTAACCACCCAGCCAACGCCACCTGTACCCCACACCCTGTAGCCTTTTGACTACATCATTCCGCCCCTAGCGCATCGCACTTTTCCATTGCTCGGCGGCAAAGCCGCTACCTATATTGATCGACACCACACGCTCAGTCATCGCGAAGAAGCCCATGCGCCTCCTCCCCATTGTCCTGCTGCTCACAAGCGCCCCCCTCTCGGCCGATCAACTCCGCGTCGCCTCGTCGAGCGACTGGCGCGAGTGGCGGCTGCCCGGTAATGCGGTGGATGTCGTGCGCGGCACGCTCAAACCCGCGTTCGTGCGCCGCGATATCAACGTCATCGCCAACGCCCGCGACTTTCCTACCGGCGGCATCCGCAAAGTCGGCTCCAACCCACAGGATGCGTTCCAGCTCATCGACGGCGATCCCGCGACTTTCTGGGCGCCCACCCCGGGCGATGATCTGGAAAATTGGTTTATCGAAATCGACCTCGGCCGGGTCGTATCGGCGCGCAAAGTCGAGTTGCACTTCGCCGCCGACAGCGTCCCGCTGGAGTTTTTCCGCATCCTGACCTCCGACGGCGAGCCCTTTTTCTCCAATGCCAACTCGATCCTACCCGGCACCCTGCGTTACAACAAGCGCTGGCGCTATAGCTTCAACGACCAACACGCGATCGAAATCGACTACGAACTCAATCCGCTCAAAAACATCCGCATCCAGGCCGACCTGCCCACCGAGGGCATCCGCCTCAGCGAAGTGGTAGTCACCAGCGTTGGCGACAATCTCTCGCTGGGGGTCTGGGACCGCGGCGGCAGCGTCGAGATCATTTCCGAAGCCACCTCCAAACTCGGCCGCACGCTCATCGAATCGACGGGCATCAGCAACACGCTCGTCGATGGCGATATCACCACCTATTGGGGCACGGTACACCGCGGCGGCTCGGGCACTCAGCCCGAACAACAGATCGGCCAGTTCGAAATCGATCTCGGGGCGCTTTATTGGGTAGATCGAGTGCGGATGCTGGGCGATGCCAGCGGCGTGGCGCCGGGCAAGGGCTCGGGCCGGCACCGCTCGGGGGTCTTCAATTATCTATGGTATAAATTCTTCGCCTCGGACGGCTCGCGCGCGCCCGACGGCTCGCTCAACTGGGAACTCATGGGCGAATTGCCCTCGGACCGCCGCAACCTGACCCAAGTTCGCCACTTCGAGGAGCGCTTCCCGCTGCGCCGAGTCCGTCACGTGCGGCTGGTCTTCCCGATGTCGGAGGGTTTCGAAGCCTTCAACGGCCGCATCGGCACCACCGCTGAGTGGCAGGTCTTCGGCGAGGGCCATCCCGCCGAGGTGCGGGCGACCTCGCCGATTTACGATCTGGGCTCAGTGCAGCACATCTCGGCAATTAGCTGGACCATTGACGCCCAACCCGGCGCCGCGATCGAGATCCGCAGCCGCACCGGCAATCTGCTCGACGAGCAGTACATCTTCCACGACAAAAACGGCAAAGAAGTCACCGAAAAGAAATACAACAAGCTGATCACCAGCTTCAAAGGCGCCATCGACACCGTCCGCACCCCCGGCACCGACTGGAGCAATTGGAGCCGTGCCTATAGCCGTTCTGGCCAGATCTTCCTCTCCCCCGGTCCGCGCCGCTACGTGCAACTCGAAGCCCGTTTCCTCTCCGACGACCCCCTTGCCAGCGCGACCCTCGACGATATCGTCCTCGAATTCAACAACCCGCTGGCCCAGCAAACCCGCGCCGAGATATTCCCCGGCGCAGTGCCGCCGGGTCAAATGAGTACATTCACCTACTACCTGCGCGCCGATATGGCGTCTTCCAGCCGCGGCTTCGACCAGGTCCAGCTATCGTCCAGCGCCGGTGCCGCCTTCCTCGGGACCCGCCTGGACGGAGAGCGAATCACCGCTGCGGTCACCGAGATCGACGATGGCTTCAAGCTGCATTTCGACGCCCCAATCCGCCGCTCGTCACTGGTCGAGATCGACTTTGAGAGCACGCTCTACCTCAACCAGACCCGCTTCGACGCCTTTCTATTCAACAGCGCGCTGGCGGCGACCGTGCGACAACCGGTCGATTCCGGCGACGCCGAAACCGCGATATCCAGCAACCGCACCTTTGTCGCGCTGCCCGCCGACGGGCGGCTCTTTTCCGCGCTGGCGCTGTCGAGCCAGGTGCTGACGCCCAATGGCGACGGCGCCAACGACCACCTGCACATCGAGTTCGACTTGCTCAAACTCCTCGATCCGCGCCCGGTCGTCATCGGCATCTACGATCTCGGCGGGCGCCTGGTCGCGCGCATAGACAAACGGACGGCCACCGCCGGCCACCAGACCCGTAGTTGGGACGGTCGCGACACTGGGGGCCGAATGGTCGCCCCCGGCGTCTACATCCTCCGCCTTACCGTCGCAGGCGACGCACGCACCCGCAGCGCAAACCGCCTTATCTCCGTAGCCTACTAATGGACCAACCCCTCGCCGACAAAGTCGCCCTGATAACCGGCGCCGGTCGCGGTATCGGCCGCAGTATTGCCCTGGGTTACGCCCGTGCAGGCGCCGCCATTTGCGCCAGCGCCCGCACCCGGGAAGCAATCGACGCCACCGCCCGTGCCATCACCGACGCTGGCGGCAAGGCCATCGCCGTGCAGACAGATATCACCGACGAGTGCCAGGTCGCACAAATGGTCGCCGAGACCGTGGCCGCCTTCGGCGGACTCGACATCCTCGTCGCCAACGCCGGCGTCCACGTCTGCCGCGACGCGGTCGCCGCCAGCGACCCGGCCGAATGGTGGCAAACCATCGAGACGAATCTCAAGGGCGCCTATCTCTGCTGTCGCGCCGCCATCCCCGCGCTCAGAGCCTGCGGCGCCGGCAAGATCATCACTATCGGCTCGGGCATGGGCCACAAGGGCCTGCCCAACAACACCGACTACTGCTGCTCCAAAGCCGGCTTGTGGATGCTGACGCGAGTGCTGGCCGAAGAACTCAAAGAAGATCGCATCAGCGTCAATGAACTCATCCCCGGCCCGGTCGATACCTCGATGACCGCCGACAACAAGAATGAAGATTCCGTATTCAATATCAGCGGCGAGTGGATCAAGGGCCCCGACGACGTGGTGCCGCTGGCCCTCTTTCTCGCCACCCAACCCGCCGTCGGGCCCACCGCCCAGAGCTACAGCCTGATGCGCCGAGACCCTTAGGACCTAGATCATGCAAACGCGCCAACTGGGCCACAACGGCCCGCAAGTCTCGTGTATCGGCCTCGGCGCCTGGCCCATCGGCGGCGGCATGGGACCGGTCGCCGCGGCCACCGCCATCGCCACCGTCCGCGCCGCCATCGACGCCGGGATCTCCCTGCTCGACACCGCCCAGGCCTACCGCACCAGCGAAGCCACCCTCGGCCAAGCCCTCAAAGACGGCTACCGCCAGCGCTGCTTCCTCGCCACCAAGGTCAGCGGCGACTACTCGCCCACCGGCATCCAGCAGGCCATGGACAACAGCCTCAAAGCCCTCGGCGTCGACGAGGTCGATCTCTACCAGATCCACAGCTGGAATCCCCAGTACCCGGTCGCCGACAGCATCGCAGCCATGCTCAAGCTACAAGAGGCCGGCAAGACCCGCTATATCGGCGTTTCCAACTACGACGCCGCACAGATGGCCCAGGCCCTGGAAACGGGTTTTTTCCACTCCAACCAGCCGCGCTACAATATGTTCGACCGGGACATCGAGACAGCAGACCTGCCCTTCTGCCGCGAGCAAGGCATCGGCGTACTCGCGCACAGCCCGCTGGCCAAGGGCCTGCTCACCAATACCTACCGGCCTGGCCACGTCTTCCCCGCCACCGATGAGCGCTCGGACTTTCCCCGCTTCCAGGGCGCGCTCTTCGACCGCTATATTGCCGTCGCCGACCAACTCGCCGCCATCGCCGCCGACAAGGGCCTCAGCCTGGTGCAGATGGCCATCGCCTGGATCCTGCGCCGCGAGGAGATCAGCTGCGTTTTAGTAGGGGCGAAAAACCAAGCCCAGCTACAGGAACACCTGGGTGCGGCAGACGTCAGCTGGAGCGCTGGCGAATTGGCGACGATCGACGCGATGCTCCGCGCCGCGCCCGCCGGTTAGGAACGCTCCGGCGAGAAGACGACCTCGCAGCCGTGTCCACGCCACACTGCGCCGGGGAGGGTGTGGTCGGATTGTGCAATCTGCCAGGATTGCGCTTCTTTATCGATGTAGACTGCATATCCGGCCATTGTATGGCACGAGCTATCGATTGCATTGCT
>PBOD01000031.1 GCA_002724215.1 Gemmatimonadota bacterium
CAACCCGCGGATGACCGTCGGCGATATCGTTGGCGAGCCACTGGCGATCCACAAACTGGCCAGCGGCTCGGAGCGGGAAGACCGGGTGGTAGAGATGTTGCAGAAGGTGGGCCTGATGCCCGAACACCGCACCCGCTATCCGCACGCTTTTTCCGGCGGCCAGCGCCAGCGCGTCGGCATCGCCCGCGCGCTGATCATGCAGCCATCGCTGGTGGTGTGCGACGAGGCGGTTTCGGCGCTGGATGTTTCGGTACAGGCGCAGGTGATCAACCTGTTGCAGGACTTGCAGCAGGAGCTGGGGCTGACCTATATCTTCATCGCCCACGACTTGAGCGTGGTCAAGCACATCTGCGACCGGGTGGCGGTGATGTACGTGGGGCGGATCGCCGAACTGGCCGAGACCGGCCACCTGTTCAGCGATCCCAAGCATCCCTACACCCGGGCCTTGCTGGCGGCGGTGCCCAATCCCGACCCTGACGTGGCGCTCGACGCGACGCTAAGCGGCGAGGTGGCCGATCCGGGCAACCCGCCGCCGGGGTGCAGTTTCCACCCGCGCTGCGGCGAGTGTCTGGNGCGGTGCAAGGAGGATATGCCGACCGAAATTTCATTGCCCGGAAGTCATAGGGTTTGGTGCCACCTTTATGAAAATGGAGAGCAAGACCATGGATAAGATCCCACTGTGTTTGATCGGTTGCGGCGGCATGGGCCACCGCCATATCCTGGCTTATAAAGAACTGGAAGACAGCGGNATCGGNAACATCGAGTTGATGGCGGTGTGTGATTTGAATCCCCAAAACGCCGACCTGGGCAAGCGCGAGGTCGAGCGGTTGTTCGGCCGCACGCCACTGGTCTTTACCGATCTCGACGAGGTGGTCAAACACCCCGATATCGCGGCGGTGGATATCGTCACCGACCCGTCGGTGCACCACCAGGTAGCGGTGCCGATACTGGAGGCGGGAAAGCACGTGTTGTGCGAGAAGCCGCTGGGGATCACCATTCGCGCCTGCAAGGCGATGATCGACGCGGCGGAGCAAAATAATGTAGTATTGGCGACGGCGGAGAATTTGCGCCGCGANCCGCCGAACCGGTTGGCGCGTTCGATTATCGATCACGNGCTNCTGGAAGATCCCTATTTGATGATTCACAATTCGATGGGGGGCAACGGCGACAAGATATATATCACCCCGTGGCGGCACATGAAGGACAAGGGGGCGCTGGGGCTGGATATGGCGGTTCACTACACCGATNTCGTTCAGTACTATATGGGCGAGTTCGAAGAATTCTACGGGATGGGCAAGATCGTCGAGACTGTGCGCTACCGGCCCGAGCCCGATGCNAGCGGTCACAATCAGCTCGAATCCTACAGGGAGCGCTTCAAGACTTTTCCCGAATCGATCNAGCCGACCGGCGAAGACGCCGTCTTTGGGACNTANAAAATGAAATCCGGGGCGATGGTGCAGTTTTCCTTCGCCCGTGCTGGGCGCGGCGGCGGCAACTGGGACCGCAGCGTACATGGGCGTTTGGGCACGTTGTTCGCGCCGGGCGACCGCAACGGCCGGGCGGTGGTTTTGAAGCTGGAGGGTCAGACGCTGGAGGGCGAGGAGATTTTAGAACTGTTGCCCAATTTCAAGATGAGCGAAATTACCGCNCGGGTCTTCGGCGAGAAAATGGTGACCTATGACCCGCAGGAATACAATCCCGACACCAAACACATGGCCATCGAGATGCACGACTTCGCTGCGGCCGTGCTCACCGGCGGCAAACCCGAAGTCGATGGCTATCTCGGGATGACGGCGGTGGCGGCNATCTACGGGATCTTCGAGTCGGGGATCGCGGGCCGTCCGGTGACCATGGACGAGATGCTTTCGGGTGCAGTGGACGCCTATCAGCAGGACATCGACGCAGCCCTGGGGCTGACGTAAAGAGAGGGGAGTTGGGATTATGAGCGCGACGCGATCGTTTCGCCTGGGTTATTCGATTATCGGCTGGGGCGGGACGCCCGATCTGGACGAGGCTCTGGGCGCTATTAAAGAGGCGGGTTGGGAGGGCGCGGAGTTCACCGGCGTTTCTCTCGAATGGCTGGGTACGCCAAAGTACCTGAAGTCGGTATTCGACCGCTACGAGCTGCCGCTGGCCTGTATTTTCGGCGGGCTGCGGCTGGAGGACGACAAGGTGCATATNGAAAAGATGCGCCGTCGCATCGAATTTGCGGCCGAGATGGNCTGCGAGATCTTCTGTNTGCTCGGCGCNCCGCGGGTACACCAGCGANTGCCCACNGACGATGAGTTTAAGCGCCTGGCCGACCAGTCCGAACTCTTTATCGAACACGCCGCCCCCTTNGGTCTCAAGGTAGCCTACCACGCGCATCCGCGTTGCACGGTCGAGAGCGAGGAAGAACAGGACAAACTGCTGTCGTATACCGANCGCCTGCAGGTTTGCGTCGATGCCTCGGTCGCGGCGCTGATGGGCGAGGACGCCTGCGCGCAGTTGCGCAAATACCGCGACCGCCTCGGCTATGTGCACATGAAGGACTGGGCGCGCGGCAAGTTTTGCGAGATGGGTAAGGGCACGGTGGGATTGGATTTTGCCGCGTTCCGCGAGACGCTCGAAGAGATCGGCTACGACGGTTGGGTGATGGGCGAGTTATCGACGTACGCCGATACCGACGCCNCCGAATCCTGTTATGTCAATCGCAAGTATCTGGCCTCGGTCGGCTACTGATACAGGGGGTTGGGCCCATACTTTCCAGATCTAAAATAGGCGGGAGCGTGCTCGGCGCACTGCTGGCGTTGACCGCTTGCGGCGATTCGAGCGTCCCATCGGCGCCGCAGGCGGGGCATGAGCCGCGGATCGAGACCTTTGCCGGCACCGGTAACTCGGGTCTGGGCGCCGAAGGAGTGGATCCGCGCAAAAGTGAGCTGTATCTTCCCCAGGATGTGACCATCGGTCCCGNNGGCCGCGCCTATATCCTCGACTGGAACAACCACCGGATTCGCGTCGTTGAGGAGGGAGTGATCCGCACGCTGGTCGGTTCGGGCGGNNTGGGNGANGCNCCNGCCGGACCGGCGCTGGAGGTGAGTTTCAATCATCCGACGCACGTGACTTTCGATCCGCTGGGCCGTCTGATCATTTCGGCATGGCACAATTCGAAGATTNTGCGCTATGACTTCCTCACCGAGCGCGTCGAGCCGATCTGTGGCACCGGCGTGCGCGAGTACAATGGCGATGGGATCCCCGCGACTGAGGCCTGGCTGAATCTACCGAGTTCGACGGCCTTCGACTCCTTTGGCCGGATGTACATTTCCGATCAGGAGAGCCAGCGCGTGCGCAGGGTCGATCTCGACGGGTTGATCTACACGGTGGTCGGCACCGGCGAAGCGGGCTTTGCCGGCGATGGAGGTCCGGCTACAGCCGCCATGATGCGGGGGCTCGCAGGCCAGGCGGCCCCGCCGACNAGTCGCATCGCGCTGGACCGCAACGACCATCTCTACCTGGCCGATACTTTCAATAATCGCATTCGCAAAGTCGGAATTGATGGTATAATTACCACCATCGCCGGTACGGGTTTTGACTTCAGAATGGGTGGAGAAACCGANCTGGGCGAATATGGCTCGGCNCTGTCAGCNGCGCTGCGGTGGCCTTGTGACATCNCNCTNGANGCGCAGGACCGCCTGTTTATCGCCGATACTTTCAATCACTGTATCCGCAGGATAGATGCGGACGGCCAGATAGCGACCGTAGCTGGCCAATGCGGCGTGCAGGGCTTTGCCGGTGATGGTGGCGATCCCCAAGCGTCCTTGCTCAATCGCCCGTATGGGATTGACCTGGACAGCGACGGGAATCTCTATATAGCCGACACCAAGAACCAGCGCATACGCGTGGTTTACTTTTAAGCGGGGGAAACCTTGGGAGAAGAGAAGACAACAGGTGCTCTGNGCGGCGCAGATCGCGCGCTACTCTACGGGACGGTAGCGACGACCGGTGCTGCGGTGATGATGCTCGAGTTGTTGGGCACGAGAATTATCGGCCCCTTTTACGGGGTGAGTCTCTACGTGTGGTCGTCGCTTATTTCGGTGGCGTTGATCGCGTTGTCTTTGGGCTATTATCTGGGCGGCGTGATCGCGGACCGCGAGACGGGTTTCCGNCTGTCCTACGCCATTGCGNTGGCCGGATTGACCGCGGCGCTCATTCCCTTTATCAGTCGTCCGGTCTTGCTGTGGACCGACGATCTCGGCATGCGCGGCGGCGCCTTCGCCAGCGCGCTGCTGTTGTTTACCGCGCCGCTGACCCTGTTGGGGATGGTCGGCCCGCAGGTGATCAAGATGGCGACGGTGCGGCGNGAGGGGGTGGGGATGGCCGCCGGGTCGATTTTCGCAATCAGCACGGTGGGCAGTGTGGTGGGAACCCTGGNACTGGGATTCTACCTGTTGCCGGTGCTGGGTACCCGGGTAATCCTCTACGGCGTCAGCGCGGCGCTGGTGATCCTGGCCGTGGTGGTGGCGCTCTACGAGCGGCGCTGGGGCTACGACGCACTGGGCAAGATCGCGGTCATCGCNCTACTTGCCGGTGGCGGTCTATGGGTGAAAATCGGCGAGCCGCCGGCTGAGTCCGACGACTACCGCCTGGTCCACGAGGCCGAGAGCCACTACGGTTGGGTGCGGGTGATCGACGATCGCGCCCGGCGGGTGCGCTGGATGCTCTCGGACGCCTCGGTGATCAGCGCCNTGCGGCTCGACACCCGGGGCGTGGTNCTGATGTACCAGCAGTTGGTTTCGGCCCTGCCGAATTTGCGCCCCGGGGCNGAGGACGCGCTGCTAGTCGGTCTAGGGGGCGGCCATATCGCCAACGAACTGGCCAAGCGGGGGGTGGCCACCGATGCGGTGGAGATCGACCCGGCGGTCGCCCAGGCGGCGCGGGACTATTTCCTCTACCAGCCGTCGGGTGCGTTGCTGGTCGGCGACGGTCGCTACGAGATCCGCCAGCTCGACAAGCGCTACGATCTGATCATCCACGACTGTTTTACCGGCGGGTCGGTGCCGAGTCACCTGCTGAGCGTCGAAATGCTGCGCGATCTCGACCGCCTGCTCGCAGCCGATGGTCTGCTGGCCTTGAATTTCGTCGGTTTCACCCGCGGACCGGGGGTGGCGGCGGCTGAGGCGGTCTATCGGACGCTGGGCGAGGTCTTCCCGCACCGGCGTGCGCTGGTATCACTGCCCGGCGAAGAGTTCAACGACTTTGTATTTCTGGCATCGCACCAGCCGATCTCGCTCGACGTCGTTCCGGATGTTGCGTCCCCAGGCGGCGGACCATCTCTATCCTCGTGGCTCAAAGCGCGCGAGCAGGCGGTGGCCGACGGCGGTGCGCTGATCACCGACGACTACAACCCGCTCGAAGAGCTGCAGGTGGCCAAGGCCGAGCGCTATCGCGAGATTCTGCTCGAGCGGATGGGACCGATCTTGCTGGCTTTTTAGCGATCTACCCACTGGTAGGCGGCTTTGGCGTTGCGCCAGAAGTATTTTTCCAGCACCGCTTCACCGCGGGTGGAGAAATACTCGTGGGCAAGGCGCTGGATCTGCGCATAGTTGCGATCGCTGCGGTCCGAAACGGGCCAATCGCTGCCGTAGATTAGCCGATCCTCCCCGAAAAGGTCCCACAGCGCGTCGAGCACTGGGCGGTAGAAATCCAGCTCGAGCGGCGCCGGTTTGACGGTGCTGCGTAGATCCATCATCCCCGATACTTTGCAGTAGACCCGCGGGTGGGCAGCGGCCTGGCGCATCAGTTCCAGGCGGCCCGGGTCTGGGGCATGGCCGTCGATGGGGATGCCGCCGCAGTGATTGATGACGATGCGCAACTCGGGGAAGCGCTCGGCCAGCGCTGGCACGCCCCCGTGTAGGCCGGTATCTAGCTCGAGGTCGTGGGCGACGAGCAGGGCGGCCGCTGCGGCACCGTGATCTTCGTCGGCGACGACCCGAGCGCGGATACCGACGAAGACCGGATCGGCGGCGAAGCGCTCGAGATCGGCGGCGAAGTGCGGGTCGTCGGGTTCGAGGTGGCCGACCAGGCCGACGATAAAGGGGTCTTCGGCGGCCAGATCGAGGACCCATTGGTTGTCCTCGACCCACGGGCTGCACTCGACCATGATGGTGCCGGTGACGCCCTCGGGCACGGCCAGGGCTTTGTAGTCTGCGGGCAGCGCCCGGTCGGGCAGGGTGTTGTCGTCGGGTTCGGGCCAGGGGATGCCCTGGGGCCTGGACGGGTCGTAGAAATGGGTGTGGGTGTCAATGATCATCGTTTTTGCTCCTATGGATTGATGGGCCTGGCGATGGTGGGGTCGGGGATGGTCCACGATTTCCCGGACTCTGATACAACACGGCCTGGCGGTGCCGCGTGACGGGTCGATATGCCCTTCTATATATAAATAAGGGTTTAGCGATTTATAGCGCGAATGGTCGGCATAGAATAAGCGATCACGGTCTTGCGCGAGGGGAGTGCTGATGGCCGTGCGATCCTCAGGTGCTGGCAGGGGTGTGGCGCCAGCACCTGGCCACTGGTGACAGGTTGGGCTCGAGTTTGACCGCGCAAAGTTCGCCTCATCCGCATCGAGCCCGACACCCTGGTACTTAGCACATCGGAGAGGAGCAACTATGGGTTATCCGTCCGTCTATCCGACGGGAACCACGATTTACTATCCCGATCATTGCTACAGCGGCTACACCGCGTTCAATGTGAAAAATGTCGGCAATGTCCTCATCGACATGAATGGCAATGTCGTCAAGGTCTGGAAGGGAGTGGAGGGCTTTCCCGCGCGCATTCTGCCGGGCGGTTTCACCATCGGCGCGACAAGAGCGCGCAATCCCAAATACGGCTACCTGGATATGGTCGATTTGATCCAGGTCGATTGGCAGGGCAATGTGGTGTGGAAATTCAACCGCTACGAGCGCATCAAAGACCCGCGCCGCAAACCCGAATGGATGGCCCGGCAGCACCACGACTACCAGCGGGCGGGCAGTCCGGTCGGCTACTATGCGCCCGGTCTCGATCCGGAAATAGCCGGGGCCAACACGCTGATATTGTGCCATAAGAATCTCACCAACACGGCCATCAGCGATAAAGAACTGATCGACGACGCCATCATCGATGTCTCCTGGGAGGGCGAGATCGAATGGGAGTGGGTCTTCAGCGACCACATCGAGGAGATGGGCTTCGGCGAGGCTGCGAAAAATGCGATGGCGAGAAATCCCAATATCGTGCCGGCCGGTGGTGGCATGGGCGATTGGATGCACGCCAACTCGATGTCCGTCGTCGGTCCCAACCGGCACTACGACGCCGGCGACGAGCGCTTCCATCCCGACAATATCATCTGGGACGGCCGTCAGACCAATATTATCGCCATCACCGACCGCCGCAGCGGCGAGATTGCGTGGCGCATTGGGCCGGATTACGATGCGACGCCGGAGTTGCGCAGACTGGGATGGATCATCGGGCAGCACCACGCCCACATCATCCCGCGAGGCTTGCCGGGCGAGGGCAACCTGCTGGTTTTCGACAATGGCGGCCAGGCTGGCTTTGGCAGCCCAAACCCGGGGTCGCCGACCGGGCACAACAACGCCCTGCGCGACCATTCGCGCGTACTCGAATTCGATCCGGTTACGCTGGAAATCGCCTGGCAGTATTCTGCTCGCGACGGGGGATTCGCGCCGTTGGTAGATGATGCGAAATTCTACAGCGTTCTCGTCAGTGCCGCCCAGCGCCTGCCCAATGGCAATACGCTAATCACCGAGGGATGTGACGGCCGACTCTTCGAGGTGACGCCGCAATGCGACATCGTCTGGGAGTATATTAATCCCTGGTTCGACAAGAAACTCAAGCACAACATGGTCTACCGCGCTTACCGCGTGCCCTACGACTGGATCCCCCAACTCGATCCCCCGGACGAGATCGAAGTCCCGCGCCTCGACAATAGTACATTCCGGGTCGGTCCCGGTTCGATGGCTATGGGCACCCCCATCACTTCGCTGCAGCGGGGCGGGCGCGTCAATCACGATCCGGCACTGTGCGTGATTCCCCGGAGGCCGCCGGACTAGAACGACGTTTAAATTCGCGATCATGCAGCTACTGCTACGCGGGTGGCAAAGACAGCATCGGGGGGATTCCACCCTTTGCTGCGGCGGAGGCTTTTTCTATTCGGGCCTGTCGGGCAGGTCGGTTGCGTGGTCGATGTGGTCGGCGCGGTCGAAGAGGTCTTTGAGGCGNGCGGCGGTNTGGCGTCGTCCCTCGGCCTGGCGGACTTCGACGAAGAGCGGTGCGCGGGCGATTTGGCGGGTGGACCAGGCGTGGAGAAAACCGGCGTAGGAGATCCGCTTGGCGAAGAGATGGGTGATGGTCTGGTGGTTGGCCGGCTTGCCCGTCTCGGGGTGCTGGCCGACCTGGTGGATGTGGTAGCCGAGGATGCGGGGGCCGACGCGGGCATACCAGGCGCCGAGCGGTTGGCTATTGTCGAGTTCGCCGCCGTTGTTGCGGGCGTGGCCGACGTCGAAGAGTGCGCCGATGGTCCCGGCGGGGGCATCGGGGATGGCGGNGGCGACCGCGTCGATCCAGCGGAGGTATTCGCCGATTCGGGTGGCGAACTCGAGGTGGGGCGAGTCGACCGGCGTGTTGACGGGNTTGTGGATATTTTCGATGGCTAACCGCACACCCGCGCGCACCGGGTCGGCGAAGAGTCGAGCGTAGAGGGCCTGGAAGGTCGCGTGCAATTGGGTGGGGCGTCCGTTTTCTTCCATCGCGGAGGCCAGGGCGCGAGGCACGTGCACGGTGAGACTGTTTACCCCCGCGTTGAGGGCCGCGTCGAGNCCGGCGCGCACTTCCGCCTCGCCCTTGAATGCGCTGCCGTCCCATGCCAGGTTGGGCAAGTGATAGGACAAATACAGGGGGCCGCAATCCCGCAGGCGCGCCAACTCCGCTGCCAACGCGGATCGCGCATAGTCGAGATTGCGCGGTCGCAATTCGAGACAGTTGAGACCGAATTCGCGGGTTTCGCGGGCGGCGTCCACCGGGTCGCCGTGGATCGACCAACCCACCGGGTGCATNTTTCGGGGCAGGTCGGCCGGCAGGAGTTCGATCGCGGGCGACCAGGGGAGAAAACGCTCGGTCCACGCGCCGGGGCGCGGACTCGCTATGAGACTAAGGCCGGGCAAATCGCCGATGGCCTTGTCCGGGTCCAGGCCGCGGCAGACGAATTCGGCGGTGGTCCCGACGCGGCGCTGGCGGTGGATGTGGCGATGACCGGCGGCCAGCAGTTCGACGCGCTTGGCCGCGAGCCACTGTTCGAGCCAGGTGGCGCTTTCGGNNTGGAGGGCGTCGAGGGGGTAGTGGGTGATGAGAATACGGCGGGCGGTGGGATGGGTGCTGGCCATTTGTTCCAGCCACTGGCGCTCGGCGGCGGGGAGCGCGCCGGTGGAGGTATCGGGAAATAGCGCTGACAATGCGCCCGATTGATAATGCCTGTTGGCTGGCGCCAGCCGATCGCGTAGCAGTGGCAGGCCTTCGTCGCTGCGCAATTCGGCGTTGCCGGGGGTGAAGATTACGGGGACCTGTACGCGTTCCANCTCNGCGAGGAAGTGCGCGGTCGCGGGTCGGGTTCCGAAAGTCGTTATGTCGCCGGCTACGGCCAGGAAATCGGGTCGCTCCTCGTTGATCGTCTCTATTGCCCAGGNGAGGGCGCGGTGGGCNGCGGTGTCGGGGGTGTCCGACAGGTGCAGGTCGGCGAGCAGGATNAAGCGGGGGGTGTGCTGGTCGGCCAATCTTGTGGTCCTATGTTGGTTGCAAGACCAACCGTCCGTCGAGATGGGTTTCGATGTCGGCTCGGTCCATGAGCAAGGGATGGTACTGGTCTTTAAGCCACAACTCCGATTGGGTGCGGTAGGGCAGGCTGGCGGGGTGGCCCGCACTACCGTCCGCGATGGGACGGCCCATTCCTACCTCGTCGACGGGTTTGCGATGCGATGTTGTGCCACGGTTTCCGCGTTCAACTCGACGCCGAGGCCGGGTAGCTGCGGCAGTGGTACGCGGCCATTTACTATGTTTTCCGCCGGCTGGATCAGGTCGCGGCGCCACGGCGCTTCGCCCCAGGCGTATTCGAGNATGGGAAATAANGGATGGGCGGCCATGGCGTGGACGCTGGTAGCGGTGGTAACGGGGCCGAAGGGACCGTGCGGCGCGGTGGGTATGTCGCGGGCTTCGGCCAGGGTGGCGACCTTCTTGAGNTCTGAAATGCCGCCGACGATGGTGACATCGGGCATGGCGTAGTCGAGGGTGTCGCGGTTGATGGCCTCCCAGAAACCGCGGCGGTGCATGCGGCTTTCGCCGCCGGCGACGGGGATGCCGCAGCGCGCCTTGACTTCGCGATAGCCGTCGTAGTCTTCATCGGGAACCGGTTCTTCGAACCAGTAGAGATCCAGTTCGCGCAGTGCGGCGGCGACGTCCAATGCGCCCTTGGCCGTGAAGCGCGAGTGGCAGTCGACGAGNAGGTCGANCCCGGGGCCGATGGCNTCCCTGACAGCGCGCATGGCCGCGATGCCGTCCGCCGCGTCGGCGGCGGAGTCGATGCCGCGCGGCAGACCGTCGAAGGGCGCGAGTTTGACCGCGTCGAAGCCGTCGGCCACTGCCTGGGCCGCGTTGCGGGCAAAGGCTGTAGGACTGCGATCTCCGCGGGTGGCGCGGTTGATATTGGCGTAGAGGCGGATCTCGTCGCGGCAGGCGCCACCNAGGAGTGCATAGACCGGGGCGGCGAGCCATTTGCCGAGGATGTCCCACAGCGCCTGGTCGAGAGCGCTGAGGACGCGGAAGCCGAAGCGGTCGAGTTTCGCGGGATCGAAAAGGGCGACGAGCTTTTCGATCTGGCGGGGATCNCGCCCGATGAGTGCGNCGCTCATCNGGCGGACGGTGCCCAGATGGTCAGAGCGCCGGACCGCGGGATTGAGCTCGCCGAGTCCGCGGATGCCCTCATCGGTGTCGATATGGACGAAGGTCCAATCGACGCGCTCCGTAACGCGGACAGTCTCNAGGTTGATGGCGGTGATTTTCATAGGTTAGAAACTCGGCGCCGGTGCGTCTTCGGGACGGCCGCCGTTGTTGCGGAAGGCGCGGTATTCTCGTTCGAGTATGGCCCGCACCCGGTATGGTGGCTGGTCATTGACGCGGGCCTGGAGGGGCAGATTGGCCAGCGAGTGTTCCACGAGCAGGCCGCGAAGATGGTGTTCGGCATCGCGGTNNTGGGGATCGCCGGCCAGGTTGGTCAGTTCCTGCGGATCGGTCGCTACGTCGTAGAGTTCGGCCGAGCCATCGGCGTAGTGGACGTATTTGTAGTCACCAGTCAGGACCATGGTCCGCCCCTGNATNTCGCTGAAGNCGGCATTGCGGATCGANCTNGCNGGATNTGCAAAGAGCGGGGTGATGTCTTCGCCCTGCAGTGTCTGCGGCAAGGGCGCGTCGCAGGCGCGGTAAAAAAGCGGTACCAGATCGAGCGTGCTGACCAGTGCCGGGCTGCGCTGACCGGCGGGCACACCCGGTCCGCGGATCAATAGCGGCACGTGNACCATGCAGTCGTAGAAGAAACCCTTGTAGCTCAAGCCGTGGTCGCCGAGGGCGTCGCCGTGGTCGGAGGTGAAGACGATGAGGGTATCTTCGAGCGTGCCGGNGGCCTCGAGCGCCTGCAGCATTTTGCCGATGCCTTCGTCAATAAGGGTGATATTGGCGTAGTAGTGCGCTCGCCAGCGCCGGTATTGCTCGGGCGTGGCCAGCGAGGGGTCGATGCGGAACATCGAGTTGTCCAGCGACCCGCGGTTGCGACCGTGCTGGGCGNGGGGCTTGCTCGCCAACTCTGCGGCGGAGCCATAGGGCTCGGGGATCGGCGCGTCGTAGTAGAGGTCGGCCATTTCCTCGGGTGGGTCGTAAGGGTCGTGCGGGCCGGCGAAACTGACCCACACGGCAAAGGGCTCCGNGCCGTTTTGTTCGAGCCAGGCGGCGGCCTGGTCACCGGTGAAGCCGTCGACGTGGAATTTTTTGGGCCGCGGCGTCACCGGTGCGCCCAGGCTCTCGAAGTACTGCGGTAAGCTCACNGGGTGCGGGCGGTCGTAGCCGTGGGCCTTGAGGAAGTGGACGTGGTCATCGGGCAGGTAGACGTGGCGCTTGTCCTCGGCGATGATGCGCTCGTCAAAGCCGCCGAGGTCGTCCCAGGGGCTGAAGTGCATCTTGCCGATGCCGGCGGTNCGCCGCCCCGTCGCGCCCAGGAGCGCCGGCCAGGTCGGCACNGACGGGTTGAGCCAGCCNCCATTGCCGAGNACGCCGCAGGTCGAGGGATACTGGCCGCTGAGCAAGGCGGCGCGGCAGGGCACGCAGACCGGGGAGGTGACGCTGCAGTTTTCGAAGACCATGCCCTCCTGCGCCAGGCGGTCTAGAGCCGGCGTTTGTATGAAGTCGAGCCCGTAGCAGGGCAGGCTGTCCCAGCGCTGCTGGTCGGTGGTGATGAAGAGCAGGTTTTTGGCCATGTCTGGATTCTCTCANTTACCCATTGATNTAGGATAGGTCCGCTGCCACCCGCTGCGCCCGAATTCCTCGCTGGCCCAGAGGTGGTCCTGCTGCGGGATGCCGTCCGTNCCCACGATTATTGCCGTTGTTTTGGCCACGTCTGCCTTCCCCTAACGTCGTGAGTGGTATGGTCTAAACGCCGCCCCTGCAGTACATGCCGGTCGTGTCCAGCGCCTGTGCTACTATAGAGTAGCTTTTACAGGGTGCGGTCAAGCGGCGCTAGGGGCTGGCCTCCGAACTACTGGTCTCGATAGCGGTCGCGGGCCGGGTAGGGCTCGTGATCGTGGCTGCCCATTGGCCTTAACGCGTCCGGCGCCAGAAAGCCACTTCGGGCAGGTCGAATACGCCTGCCGTCGGTCGCCCGCCGCCGGCGTAATATCCGGCGTGGATCCAGTAGTTGGCCTTGGCCGACGTGCCGGGATTGTACTGTCTGTGCAGGGTGTTGAGTGGGTGGTATACCGCGCTGCCTTCTGCGATCTCGTAGTCATTGATCTCGGTGTTAAGCGGGTCGGCGCTGGCGATAAAGCCCGGTCCCTCGATCAAATACATCGCTTCGACAAATTCCTGCCGCAATGGCTCCACCCATTTATCGACGCCGTGGTAGTGCAGGAAATTACCCTCGCCCGGACGATGCGAAAAGGCATGGGCGTGGCACGGGCGGTCCACGTGGCACTGGAAGAGGATGCCGACCAGCGGTTTGCTACCGGTGTTCTCCACCGCGTGGGGCACATCGCCGCGCACGTAGTATTCGGTGCCCGGGCCGATGGGGACGGCGACTGGCTCGTCGTCCCCATCGGCCGTATAGGCCCGTAAAACCCCCGTCCCATACAAGCAATGGAAGGCTTCGTGGCCTTCGACCGGGCCGCGCGCCCCGCCCGGGAGGTACTCGATTTCACCGAAGGTGAAGTTGGGGTCGTCGGTGGTTTCCTGGCAAAGCAGCTTGTTGAGTGAACCCCAGGCGTGGTTTTCGCGTATGCCCTCGTGGTTGTTGACGATGATTTTTCCGGTGTAGTGCACCATAATGCCTCCGTAGCATATTTGTTGTGTACGACATCGGGATCTATATTGTCCATTCCACTGACCCACGGCAATGCAACATCCCTCCATCATGCGCTATACTACTACATATAATCATCTTCCCCTGCAAATCCACCTCAACGCTCCGGATTTGGGCGATCGGGAGTGCGATGCGCCCGGCACCTATGTCGTTGGGGACTGCGAAGTGAGCGTCGCCGAAACGCCGCTCGCCGACGGCGATCTGCTTTTGTCGTGGCGAGTCCGCCGCCGGGATGGCCAGGTGTTCAATATGACCGANGCCCGGGTCGAAGCCGCCGTACCGGGCGTAGACCTNCACCGCGTTTTTGTACCGGTGTTGCACGACGCCATCGGCAAGCTCGANCGCATCAGCCTACCGTGGGGCGTCGAAGAGCGGACCTTCATTTCCTGGTCGTTCCCCTTTATAGCCGTGCTCAACCGCTATGACCGCAATCGTTTCTGTATGGGCTTTATGAACCACGTCCACACCGCCGAAGCGACCCATGGTTGCTACGACGAGGACGCCAATATTGGTCTCCGCCGCCTCTTTGATCCGGATGCCCCGGCGGCGGACCAGTGGTCGGAGACGCTCTACCTGTCTGGCGGCGATCGCCATGTCTTCGATGCGGTGCGCGCCTTCTCTCGCGCCTACGACCAGGTCAACCANGTCGTCCTNCCGCCGCCGCCGNCNGCGGTCTGGGAGCCAGTGTGGTGCTCGTGGTACGNCATTAAANACGACGTCGACGCCGCCTATATCCGCGGCATGGCGCCACTGCTCAAGGAGTGNGGCATCGGCAATATCATCGTCGACGCGGGATGGTTCAAAAGCGACGGCTTCGACCTCGACCGCGGACACTACGTGCCCGATGAAAGTAAATTCCCCGACCTCAAGGGACTCGTCGAGGAGGTGCAGGGGCAGGGGTTGAGCATTCTGCTGTGGTGTGCGCCGCTATTCAACCTCGGCGGCCTCGGGGAAGTCTCCTTCATCCAGGATCACCTTTTCCGGCCCACCGGCCAGGACGCGCCGGAGGGTTTCCTCTGCCCGCGCAGCCCCGCAGTCCGCGCTTATGCTTGCCGCATGGTCAAACACCTGATGGAAATCTACGGTTGCAACGGCCTCAAGATCGACTTCATCGATCCACTGCAAGACCGCGCCGCTCTCCCTTGCACCGCTGATNACGAGCACGACATNGCCGACTACGGAGANGCCGTCGAGCGTTTGCTCAACGGGATCTACCAGGCCGCCACTCAGGTCCGCGCCGACGCCCTGCTCGAATACCGGATGAACNACTCGACGCTGGCCACTCGGCCCTTTGCCACCAGCCATCGCGCCCAGGACGCGCCCTTCGACCCCGACCATATCCGCCGTATGTGTACGCGGCTCAAAAGCTATATGCTCGATCCCGCAGCCGGCCGCNAGGGCAATGTCGCGGTCCACACCGATCCCGCTTACTGGCTACCGGAGGAAAGCCCGGAAAACGTTGCTCGCTTTATGGCCAGTCTGGTTCTCAGCGCGGTGCCGATGATGTCGATGGACCTGCGGGCGTTGCCGGTGGAGCACCAGTACATTGTCCGCGCCTGGCTCGCTTTCTACCGCGAGCACCGCGACCTGCTGCTCTTTGGCCGGCAGCAAATCCTCAGCGCCGACCCGCACCACTCGCTGTTTTGGGCGCATGCGGGTGATGAGGCGTTGTTGGCTGCCTTCACCCCGGACTTTCCTGGCTTGCTCGCTGCGCCGGAGGCCGGAATCCGCCGCGTGTGGATCGTCAATGGAAGCGCCCAAGAGCGCCTCTACGGCCGTATTGAGGGGGTGGCGGTCGACAGCCTGCAGGCTCGGGTCTACGATCGGGGCCTGGCACAAGCCGCGACCTGTCTACTGCCGGTGGCGGACCATGTATTCACCCTCGACCTGACGGTGGAAATCGGTGGCGCGGTCGAGTTGGTGGCGCCGTGATGTTAGGGATGGAACCCACCAAGGGCTGGTGGCCGGCAATAATTGTTCAATTGTGATCAATGTCTTACAATACAACCCTTATGAACGAATACGAACAGTATATCTTCGACCTCAACGGCAACCTCG
>PBOD01000032.1 GCA_002724215.1 Gemmatimonadota bacterium
TTGAGACGCTGCAAGATCTTGCTCTTCTTGCTCTTCCTCCTCATCGCCGAGTAGTGCTGTCATTTCATCTTCAGAAATGTCCGCACTCACGTCGTCTGCTCCCTCGCCCCCATCTCCTTCCCCGCCGTCTAATAATTCGCCAATGTCGATTTCGTCATCAGCCTCATTATCTTCTTCTTCCTCGACCTCATCGAAGATTTCGTTGAGTCCCTCCCCGTCGCCATCCTCCTCTTCCTCGTCGTCGCCCAATAAATCTTCCAGTCCGTCGTCGGCACCGCTGAGATCTTCCTCCTCTTCCTCTCCAAGTAGGTCGGCCAAATCGTCGACACTGTCGCCTTGCTCTGTCCCTTCGTCCTCGAGAAGGTCTTCCAAACCCATATCCTCCTCTTCCCCTGCATCGGCTTCGTCTTCATCGCCGAGTAGATCTTCTAGATCGACCTCGTCTTCTACCTCCTCGTCGACAAGCATTTCTCCAATATCGTCAACCTCTACCAGTTCCTCCTGAACCACTTCAACTTCCTCTTCCTCCGATAACTCTTCCAGTTCTTCGCCCTCGTCGGCAAGAAACGCCGCGATTTCTTCATTGCTGGCTTCTACAGTGGCGGCATCAGCCGACTGTTCGACAAAGAGCGCGTCGATATCCCCTTGCCCCACGGTCTCGAGCGGTTCTCGCTCGTCGACGGTCAATTCCTCATCGAGTTCTTCTTCCTCGAGGCTGTCCTCTGCAAACAATTCGGGATCAACCTCATCGTCAAAGTCAAGATCCGTCTCTATTTCTCGATTTAACAGGGACTGGGTCAACATTTCAAACCCGTCCTGCACCTTGTCGCCCGACGAAAGAGCACTGGCATTTTTGCGCACGAACTCGACGACGTGATCCATGCCTGGAAAGGCGTCGTCATAAACCATTAAATAGGCCTTGACCTTTTCGTCCTGAATCTCGCCCTTGATGTTATCAAACCACAAATTCCTGAATAGCTTGGTCAGCGATTCCAGTGCTTCGAGACGCGCTACGACATCGCGCAAATCATCCTTGTTCATAATTGCCGCCTCTGGGTAAGATGAAGAATTTGGCAGTCTCCTGGTTTACAAACCTCTCCACCAAGCCAACAGCAAGAAGCGTGCCTCGGACCCATTGCCCAGTGCCACCCACTATACTGGATCCCACGATGCTTATACAACAATATGGAGTGGGATAGATATGCATACTCACCGCGCGTTCTGCAGTATTTTCCCGCCTCCTGCCATTAATTTCCTAAATCACTGACGCGTAGCAGGTTAAGCAACTCCACTCATAATATAACGTACACAANGGGCAAACCAAGTTTTTAAACTGCATCNGGCGATGGCGATCTTTGCAGAATTCGCGCTATAAATTGGATTAGCANTATTTCAATTATCGTCTCAGGCACGATATAACTTGCATTATAAGTGAGCGAATAGAGCCAAACAGACTTTCCTGGNGGCGCGTACGAAGCAAAGAATACTAAGCCCGATANAAAGTGGGCCANTAAGCGCANTGCATTGGCCACTATAATCCCANAGGCCATNCGCACCCGCAGTCTCATGCCCTCCTCNNCNACCNGACTCGCGCCCAAACCCGCAAANCCCAGAAAGGCAAAGGCCAGCGGATAATCGATNACCACTTGCACGGGATGAAAAAANAAGGGATTCANAATAAAATCCAAAACCCCGTATAATCCCCCGGCNANGCAACCCAACTTCACTCCGTGGCGCAAAGCCACNACGATTAATGGCAGTGGACTGAGATTGATCGAACCCCCATAGGGTAATTGGATAAGCTTAACGCCCATCCCCAGAACCACCGCGAGTGCCAGACTCAGAGCTATTTCTGTTGCATGGCGGAGGGGNATGNAATTATTCGACAAAATACAATCCTACAATANGCTGTTTATANACAACTTACCAAATATTATNTCNAGTGGNTATTNTAGCGNNGCCAAAGTNGGGAAACCACATNTGGGGATNGGGCGTTTAATCCATNCGAGCCATTCCGGTCATGGTTCGTATCCCTCCCTTGCGGCTGGGTGCACTGCGATGTGCCCAGCCGCAATTATTTCTNCTACAATAATATAATTAAATTAATTAAGTCTTTGTATTATCATAAATCCCATCGGAATTTCGACGATCTCGCTCAATTCCCCCACCTCGAGTTGCATAACCGTCTCTTCAAACGCCGGCATCAACTCCCCCGGACCGAAAAATCCCAAATCGCCGCCATCCTGGGCATTGGGTGCAATCGAATTNTGTTGCGCCACCAGANCGAAATCTAGACCCTGCCCCAGTTTTGCGAGGACCTCCTCGGCCTTGATTCGGTTTTTGACCAGGATATAACGGGCGCGCNTCTTTCCGGCAACAATAGCTCGCACCGCTTCGATATTGCCTTCGATTGCCTGGGCCAAGTAGGGATCCTGGGCTCTTTCCTTAGCCATTTTGTAATATTTGAGGGCTTCGCTATAGCGTTTNNCGCTGGCGTGGAGGAAGGCCATGTTGTTGAAGGGCTCGACCTCANTGGGTTGCAACTGACTCATCCGTTCATACGAGGCAATCGCCTGATCGAGAGAATCTAGCTGGGAATAGTAGAAACCGTACAAGCGGTGGGCTTCNGCATTCTTCTCATCTAATTCNACNGCCCTGTCCAATTGCTCCCGCGCCCGCTCAACCTGCCCCTTCTGCATGTAGAGAAATCCCAGCGAACTATATATGGTCGANGACGCTGGGGCTATTATACGCGCCTGTTCGACGTAAAATACNGCCGAGTCGATTTTTCCCATGGCCAAAAAGGCCTCGCCAAGGGCGGAGTAGACGGGCAATTGCTTGGGATCTTCGCGCAGAGATTTATGCAAGACCGCGGCGGCCTTGTCATAAGCTGTAGTCTGCATATACAGCCCCGCCAGACGGTTGAGAAATAGCGCGCTTCCCGCCCCGAGATTGAGTGCCTTTTCGTATTCTACCAGCGCCAATTGGGGCGCCCCCTTGGCNAGCAAGGCGTCGCCGNGCTGCACCAATTCAAAAATATCTTGGGCCCAGAGCGNCCCCGCCCAGAGNNCCATAGATAAGCCGATTGCGGCCAAATAGCGCATCNCANCTCCGTTTTTTAGCGCAACTGGCGCATGACTTCTTCGGTGATCCGCTCTACTAGGTCATCCCCCCCACCAGCCGGCCGTTGGCCTAGGTCGCGTTCGCAGGCCGGCCTGTCGCCGATGCCAAAGCGATCCCGCAGAGCGATCAGATCATCGACATCCTTGTCCGCCAGCGTGTGTACCGCCCCCAACTGCTGNGCGACCAGGGCAATTTTAGCGAAATGTTCGACCGTTTCCATTTTGAAATGGGCGTCCATTACATGGCTGCCCAGCGTTACCACCCCGTGATTGGCCATCAAAACCGCATCGTAGTCCCGCAGCAAGGGCTTCATCGGCTCGACGATATCCGGCCCGCCCGGCGTCCCNTAATCGGCCAGGGGAATACCACCGAGGCTGACGATGACTTCGGGCAATACGCACTTGGTCAATTCGATCCCGGCCACGGCAAAACCCGTGGCCGTCGGTGGATGGGCATGCACTACGGCCGAAACATCCGCACGCATTTTATAGATTTCTAGATGCATGCGGATTTCCGAAGATATCTTCATNGATCCGGCCACTTGCTNACCGTCCATATCGCAGATGGCAAGCATATCCTCATTCAGATAGCCCTTGCTNACCCCCGTAGGCGTGCACAATACGCGATCTGCCTCGAGGCGGATGCTGATATTGCCGTCATTAGCAGCGACAAAACCGCGTTGATATACCCTGCGGCCTACCTCACATATGTCTTTTCNCAACGAATAAGCCGAATTCATATGGCNATCTCTCTCCNCAGCGCGAAGCGCTTNCCCACGATCTCGGTGCGCGCTCCGATCCATATACANCCCGCCAGNGCAGGCANTAATACNTTCAGTNCAAAAACCAGTATACTAGCGACNAAAGCCGGNTCTTCNGCCACGTTGAGCGNGGAGAAAACCANCACCGCCGCCGCCTCGCGNANCCCCAGATCCAGAAAGGCAATGGGCAGGAGCGTTTTGAGNGCAAATACCGCGGGNACCGCNACAAAAATGGCCANCCCCCCGACGCCCCCCNNAGCNCAAAACCAATAAAATTGNACCATGAAAACNAAATTNAACGNCAGCGACAACCCCAGGNTCATCCNCCAGCTCCTGACCGGGAGCGGAAACGCATAGCGATCTCGCCCATAGTGCCAACCCGCCCAGAGCGCACAACACAGGATCAAGACACTGCCNGCGAGCCATCCCCGCAACCCCGGCCACAGCCACCACGCCGCCGCGCCCCCCAAGAGCACAGTGGTGAGGCTCGAACTCAATTTGTCGCAACCCGCCAGGAGCGTAATTTCCCTGCGCTGCTCAGCAAAAAAAATACCGCGTCCCACTTCTCCCAAACGACCGGGGGTGAGCAAGCCCAGAGCGGCGCCGCCCAATAGCGAATAGAGGGCTTCAGACCAGCTAACCGCGGGCAACTGCGTGCGCAAAAGCCACTGCCACTTGACCCATTGCACGCCCAATCCGCATATGGCCAAAGCTATACCGACCCCCATACTTAGCCGATCTAATTTCGCCAGGGCCGCGAGTACAACCACGGGGTCGAGATACCAGTAGAGAAAGGCGAGTAGAGAGGCGGCCAGAGCGATCTTGAGGATACTGCGCATCTTTATGGAGCAGCGGCGCGATGCAATGGCATCGCGGCTTCGAGGCTTTCGTGCGGTCGCGGTATGACGCTAAGGGCGACGATTTCCCCAACCCGGGCTGCGGCCTCCGCCCCGGCGTCGGTTGCCGCGCGCCCCGCCGCCACGTCGCCACGGACGATTACCGTCACCAAGCCGCCCCCCACCTGGTGCCACCCGGCCACTTCGACATTCGCTGCCTTAACCATCGCGTCCGCCGCCTCGACCATGGCGACCCAACCGCGCGTCTCTATCATTCCCAGGGCTTGTATCATAAATTCCTTTTGCCGTGAGCAGAAGATAGTCGGGTAATCCGGCGTCGTCAAGCAAACTATCCCTTGTGTTTATACAACCTTATATGCTTGACTTTTCATGGCGTTATCACCAACTTCGCAGAGCGTTTCAAACCCCGCGACAAGCCCTGCACGAAAGGGATTACCATGCTGCGCTCGCCTGCTTTCGCATTGATTATCGTCTTGGTCGCCACCGCCTGTTCGGTCCAGGCCGAACCCTATATCGCCTTCCGCGAAGGGCTCAAGTGCAGCGCCTGCCACGTCAATCAGACCGGTGGCGGCATGCGCACCGAATACGGCTTTTACTTCCCGCAAACCGATATCCAGCCCTTGCTCGGCCAGTTGAGCGAAAGTTCGGCCGATTTCAGCAATCAGGTGGGGGACAACTTCTTCTTCGGCGCCGACTTTGTAGCCGTCGAAGAGACGACCCTTGCCAGCGAAGCCCGTCACGCCGGCCAGTCCTACGCCCGGGACGCACAGAGCACCTTCGATATTGTCAGTGGTAATTTCTATATCGAAGCCCGGCTTGCCCCCGAAAAGCTGAGTCTGTATTTCGACGAGACGATCACCCCCGCCGGTGCCAGCAGCCGCGAGGCCTTTTTAATGCTACAGGGCACACCAAAATCGAGCTATCTCAAGGTCGGTCGCATGCTATTGCCCTATGGCATTCGACTGTGGGACGACGCAGCATTTATCCGCCAGGTAACCGGCTTCAATTTCGACAATCAGGACATGGGGGTGGAAATAGGCTATGCGCCGGGCAGAACCTCGTTCAGCGTCGCCGTTAGCAACGGCACCCAGGGCGGACGCGACAACAACACTGGCAAGCAGATCTCCTCGGTGGGATCGGTATATATGAAATATCTAATTGTCGGCGGATCATTCGCCATGAACGAATCGCGAGGCATTGACCGGATGCTATTGGGTCCATTCGCCAGTTTGCGGTTGGGGCCATTGACCCTCACCGGCGAAGCCGATTGGCTGAGTGAATCGGGGGCTAAAGAGCAAGACCAGTTTATTGCCTACGCCAGCGCCAATTACTGGCTGCGCCAGAGCCTGAACTTCCGCATCGCGTTCGATTTTCTCGATCCCTACGATGAGATCGAGGAGGACGAGCGCAGCCGGGTGGTCGTCGGGCTCGAAGGCTTTCTCACGTCCAATCTGACCGCCAGCGCCTATTACAAACACAAAAAGAGCGTACCGCAGGACCCCGAGGGCAATGCCGACATCCTATCGCTTTCGCTGCATACCTTCTTTTGAGCTAGGCCTTGAAGAGAAAGGTGATCACGTCGCCGTCGGCCACTACATAATCGCGCCCTTCGGCGCGCAACTGGCCGGCCGCTTTGAGTTGCGCCCATCCCCCGGCAGCGAGCAAGCGGTCACACGGGGCCAACTCTGCGCGGATAAAACCCTGCTCCATTTCGGTGTGGATCCGGCCCGCAGCCCTGGGCGCCTTGGTGCCATTGGGCAATTGCCAGGCCTGCAATTTGCCATTGGCCAGGGTGTAAAAAGTGATCAGATCTAGCAGGTGATATCCCGCCCTGACAAGTCGGTCAACACCCGAGATTTCCCCGTCTAACTCAGCGAGAAATTCCGCCCTNTCCTCCAGGTTCTAAACCCNCCATCTCCGCCTCCCATTGCCCCGCCACCGCAATGACCCGCTCNGCCCCGTGGCGAGCGGATAGATCGGCGAGCCAGGTTTGCGNTTCTGCCTCTTCNCNAATATTGGCNGCATAGAGCATTGGCTTGGCCGTNAACAGGCGGTAGGNGGCNATCGCATCTATTTCGTCCGCCTCCAGTTGGATATCCCGCACCCCNACCCCCTTTTCNAGCCCGGCCAGGGCCTTGGCGGCAGCGGCGAGCTCGANCNTGCGCTCNCTGCGCGGTTGCGAGCGCACGACTTTGTCTAAATAGGGNACGGCCTCTTCCAACACCGCCAGATCCGCNAGCAGCAATTCTGNNGCGATGGTCTCGATATCGCGACCTGGATCTACTGAACCATCGACATGGCTTATACCGGGATCGGCAAAGCAGCGGACCACTTGGACCAGGGCATCTGCTGCGCGAATATGAGCGAGAAACTGATTGCCCAATCCCTCGCCATGGCTCGCCCCTTTGACCAAACCGGCGATATCGACAAAGCGTATCGCCGTCGTTGTAATCGAGTCGGGTCCAATTACAGTCGCCAACTCGTCGAGCCGACTATCGGGCACCGGGACAACCCCAATATTGGGCTCCACCGTACAAAAGGGATAATTGGATGCTTCGGCGCTCCCCTGGGTCAGGGCATTGAAGAGTGTTGACTTGCCGACGTTGGGGAGTCCGATTATGCCTATATCTAGGGCCATATGATTTACATATTAATTATTATGCGACAGCATCATCTTCTGCCAGCAGACCCGGCTCGACCACAAGCGATTTTTCCCTCTTCAGCAGGGCCTGGCCCGGTGCCCCTCCCCGCGGCTTGGTGACGTATTTTACCAGTGTATAAACTACCGACACCTTTTTGGCTGTCTTGCCCTTGCTCCAATAGGCTGCCACCGCAGCGGCTTCTTCCAGTGCGCGCTTGTCGGGTTCCTCTTTACGGCCCTCGCGGCGCAGCACCACGTGCGAACCCGGATAGCCATGGGCGTGAAACCACAGGTCGTTTTGCGCCGACATTTTGTGGGTCAGTACATCGTTTTCCTTGTTGTTGCGCCCGGCCCAAACCGACCAACCGCTGGTCGTGCGATAGCGTCGAGGATGGGCACTCGGTCCCGCCTTTTGTCTCTGCTCCATTGCCCTGGTTCCCTTGTGCTCAAGCCAATCGCGCAATGCCAAATCATCGCGCCAAGCATCCGCATCTACCGCTGCCAACCACCTTTCGAACAGACAGCATTGTTTGTTTAATTCCCGCAGGCGCGGAGGCAATTCTCTTTGGCGGCGCTGGTATTTCTTTACGGCTTTGAGGTAGCGCGCGGCATTTTCAGCGGCGGAGCGAGTCGGTTCGAGGGCGATACAAAGCGTGGTCTGCCCCTGTGGATCGTAGATATCCGGCAATTCAAACTGACTCGAACCGCCCGGCACTTGGTCGAGATACGCCAACAATATATTGCCCTTTTTAGCGCAATCATCCGCCTGCTCCGCCTCTGACAATTCTCTTTGCATCGACTCCAGCCGTCTACGGCTATTTTTCAGCACCTGTTTCAGGCGCCCCCTCACCTGCTGGATTTGCCTTTGCTTGCGCCGCTGTGCTCCCTGCCTCTCTCGCGCGATCCAGATGGCCTGGCTGATGCGGTCGTAGAATTGACAAGCCCCCTGCAGGCGACGCGGCTCCAGGCCGGAAAAACGCGATCGTCCCCCTTCCTCCCAGGCGTAGCCGCCCATATCAATCGCTGCGGCGTAGACCTCAACGGCCGTTGGCCACAGCCCCTGTTCACCGCCGGCGCGGTAGCGCAATTCGCCGACAACCGCGGCATCGGCCCCGGCGAAGCGCCGCCGGGCGATCTTTTCCAGTTCCTCCCCCCCTGCCGTCCGTTGTGCCACCCACAGTTCGCTCGTATCCGCCCCAGGCACCCAACGGCCGGCGGACTCGGGCGGTTGGTAGATATCGCCAACCGCGGGGCTGCCCTTGCGCCCGCCCCATACCCCGAGAATCTCCGCCCCTTCTTCGCGGTGGAGCACAAACTGGATTTTATTGGGGATCAATTCGCAGACCAGTACGCCATAACTGGCCCGACCGCTGCGGTCGCTGCGCTCGAGACGAAGGCGCAGAATGCGCTCGACGCGTTCGCTCTCCACATCGACTATCCGCGCGCGGATGAGGTATTTCTCCGCGCCGTCACCCGCCGTCCAATCGCGCGGCCAGGTCTCCTCCCGCAGACACAAGATACCATCGCGCCCCCCCTCGGCCCAACACCACATATCGCGCCCCCCGAATGCCAGTTGCCCGCCCCGGGTATGGGCTCGTTCGATTTGCCGGCCGCCCATGTACTCGGCTATCTCCGCGGCCAGAGCCTGAATGGTGAAATAGTCGAAAGTCATTAGCGAATCTGCGCCGGAGCCCAGCCCGGCTCAGTCGGCGATGCGCTGGAGACTGGACTGCAACTTGTCGAGATTGTCGCGGTACTCGCCCTGGCGCTGCCGCTCGCGCTCGACGACTTCGGGGGGGGCCTTATCGACAAAATTGGCATTGGCGAGCTTGCCTTCCAATCCCTTGAGCAAGCCCGTGAATTTATCGATTTCTTTTTGCAAGCGCTGTCGCTCGGCAGCGAAGTCAATCAGCCCTTCCAGCGGCACGAAGATTTCGATATCGCCCGTCACCGCGCTGGCCGACGCCGCCGGCTGCTCCAACTCCGTGCCAATCGTCACTGAGTCGGCGCGACAGAGCAAGGCGATATAAGCCTCGAGTTCACCCAGGCGGGCAGCGGTGTCGGCGCCAGCGGCCGAGACCAACAATTCGATGCGCTTGGCCGGCGGAACATTCATCTCGCCGCGGATCACCCGGACTGCCGTCACCACCTCCTGCATGCGCTGCATCTGGGACTCGGATTCGGCATCGCGCTGGTCGGACGTCGACTCTGGCCACGCCGCCACCATAAGACTCTCGCCCTTGTCGCCACCGGTTAAGGCCTGCCATAGCGTCTCGGTAATAAAGGGCATGATGGGATGCAAGAGTCGCAACGCCGTATCGAGCACGGCAACCATATTGCGCTGGATGACCAGACGGGCCTGAGGGTTGTCCCCCTGCAGGCGCACCTTGGCCAATTCGAGATACCAGTCGCAATAGTCGCGCCAGACGAAGTCGTAAACTGCCCGCGTCAAATCGGCGAAGCGATAACCTTCGAGGTGGCCGGTAACATCGCGCACAGTTGCCTCCATGCGACTCCATATCCAGCGATCGGCCAACTCGGCAGGCTCGAAATCGCCCGGCTGGAAGGATTCGGTATTCATCAGCACGAAGCGAGTGGCGTTCCACAACTTATTGCCGAAGTTGCGACCCGCCTCGGCGCTGGCAGAAGCCTGCACCTTGTTGTCTTCAATGTCGGCATCGAAGCGCACGTCCTGCACGGCTCCCGCTTGCGCCAACAGGCTGTAGCGGGTCGCATCAGCTCCGTAGAGATCGATCAGATCCAGTGGATTGAGACCGGTACCCAGGCTCTTACTCATGCGTCGACCATCCTTGGTCAGGATCGTCGGGTGGACCAGCACGGTCTTGAAAGGTATCTGTTCGCGGCACTCAAGCGAAGTCATCGCCATACGCAATACCCACAAATAGAGGATATCGCGGGCGGTAATCATCAGATCGGTCGGGTAGAAATAAGCCAGATCCTCGGCGCGTTGCGGCCAACCCAGGGTGGCAAAGGGCCACAGTGCCGAGGAAAACCAGGTGTCGAGGACATCCGGATCCTGAACCCAGTCACTCCCGCCGCAATTGGGACAGCGCTCCGGCCGGGTGACGCTGACAAAGGGCTTGGCACCTGCGGCGACCGAAACCCTGAAACTCCCCTCGCGCAGAGCCTGGTCTCTTTCTAAACCGCCCATGGGGATCAAACCGTCGGCGCTGCATGCAGGGCAATACCAGGCTGGAATCCGGTGCCCCCACCAGATCTGCCGCGAAAGCGCCCAGTCGCGGATCTGGTCTAGCCAGTCGATGGCGTATTGGCGAAAGCGATCGGGGACATAGGCGATTTCCTCGCGCTCCAGCACGGGCCTGGTTTTTTCCGCCAGCGCTTTCATATCCATAAACCACTGCTCCATCGGCAGTGGTTCGATCACGGTGCCGCACTTGTCGTGGTGCGGCACCGCGTGCTGGTGGTCTTCAACCCTCACCAAAAGGCCCTGTTCCTCGAGCGCGGCAACGACCGCTTGGCGGCACTTGTAGCGATCCATACCGCTGAAGCGCCCAGCCGCCTCGGTCATGATCCCGTCGAAGCCGATGACCTGGATCTGTTCGAGATCGTGGCGTAGCCCGATCTCGTAGTCGTTGGGATCGTGGGCAGGTGTGACCTTTACCGCCCCGCTGCCCATTTCGGGGTCGGCGTAGTCGTCGGCGACGATCGCAATGATGCGATCGACCAAGGGCAGTTCCACCTCTGCACCGATGGCCTGGGCCCAGCGCGTATCGGCGGGATGGACCGCGACCGCGGTATCCCCGAGCATGGTTTCGGGCCGGGTGGTAGCGACGACTACGTCGGGGCCATCGCCCTTGCTCGGGTAGCGGATGTGCCACAGATGGCCGCCCAATTCGCGCTCTTCGGTTTCGAGGTCGGAAATGACGGTCCGGCACTGAGGGCACCAGTTGATCATGCGGGTGCCGCGGTAGATCCAGCCGTGGTCTTGAAAACGGGCAAAGGCGTGCAGAACGGCTTCGACATAATCGTCGTCGAGGGTAAAGCGTTCCCGCCGCCAGTCGTAACTGGCCCCTATCTTGCGCAACTGATTGTAAATGGCGTCGCCGTATTTTTCCTTCCAACGCCAGATGCGCTCGAGCATGGCTTCGCGGCCCAGATCGTAGCGGTCNTTGCCCTCGGATTCGATGAGTTCCTGTTCGACCTTCATCTGGGTGGCGATGCCGGCGTGATCGGTGCCCGCCAGACAGAGCGTTTCATAGCCCTGCATCCGCTTCCAGCGCACAACTAGATCGTGAATGGCGTGTTGGATCGCGTGGCCCATGTGCAGTTCGCCGGTCACATTGGGTGGGGGGATCGTAATGCAAAAGGCGGGCTTGTCCGATTGGACATCCGCGTTGAAAAACCCCCTTTGCTCCCAATAGCCATACCACTTTTCCTCCATGGCCTTGGGATCGTATGTCTTAGCCAATTCTTCCGTCATGCTACTTTCTCGGCAACAAGCAGGTGAAAATCGCGTAACTATATGGATTTAATTNNAGTTAAATATAGATATTGGCCCATCCCTTGACAATCCTTGACCCATTTGTGGCCCTGAAATTGCTCCATAATTGCCATCACTCGTTCTCTTATTGAGGTATCGACAATGCTCAAGGTTCTCAACGCAGGTCTCACCAGTGCCGTTTCCCTCCTTGGCGTAGTCTACGCCCTCGCGGTATTGGCCCTCTCATTCTGCGCCCTGCCCGTCCTCGTATTGTCCTTGATCTGGCTCGGATAACCCCGGATTGGCGGTAAATTTGACCGGGAAGGCCGCAAGATTTTCCCATCGTATCCCCCTGCCCATTTTACACACCCATCCCCGTTGCATATTTTTCCTGCAACTCCTTACTGCTTAGTATATGGGCAATTGGTCTAAATTACTCACCGAACAACGCAATCCCGNCAGCGCCCGGCTCGACGAGGTTACCACCCGCCAAATGCTGGCGATAATCAATCGCGAAGACGCGCTCGTCGCCGATGCCGTCGCCGTGCAATTGGATTCGATCGCTCGCGCCGTCGATCTGNTCGCCAACCAATTGAGCCAGGGTGGCCGACTGATCTATCTCGGGGCCGGCACCAGCGGCCGGCTCGGCATTCTCGACGCCTCCGAATGCCCGCCGACCTTCAGCGCCGACCCAGAAATCGTCCAGGGNCTTATTGCCGGTGGGCCACAGGCCGTATTCAAGGCGGTCGAAGGGGCCGAAGATGACGAGCAAGGCNCCATCGCCCCTCTCCAGCAACTTGATTTGCGCCCTAGCGACGTGGTTATGGGCATCGCCGCCAGTGGCGTCACTCCCTTTGTCCTCGGCGGGNTCGCCCATGCCAGAGCCACGGGGTGCCCAACGATCTTTTTTACCTGCAGCCCCAGTTCCACCGCCGATGTCGCGGCCGATATCGCCATTGCCCCCGAGGTCGGCCCCGAGGTAATCACCGGCTCNACCCGCATGAAAGCCGGCACCGCGACCAAACTGGTCCTCAACATGCTCAGCACCGGTGCCATGGTTAAATTGGGCAAGACCTACGGCAATCTCATGATCGACCTTCAGCCCACCAATGCCAAATTGCGCGACCGCTCCCTGCGCATCTTCTGCACCCTCACCGATGCCGACGAGCACACGGCCACCGAGCGTCTGGCCACCGCCGGCAGTCTGAAACTCGCCCTGGTGATGGAACTCTGTGCGGTCGATCTGGCCACAGCCCAGGACCTGCTCGCCGCCCATGGCGACAGTGTCAAAAAGGCCATAGCCCACGGAATAACGACCGAATGAATCGCCGNTTGTTGGGTCCAACGNACCTTGTAGTGTCGCCCCTTGGGCTNGGTACAGTGCANTTGGGCATGCCNTANGGATACGANAACGCGCCACCNCCCAGCGACNGCGATGTAGTGCGCCTCATTCACCGCGCGCTCGATAGCGGCATCAACTACCTGGACACGGCTGCGGCTTACGGCCGCGGCGAAGAGTTNGTCGGCAAAGCCTGTGCCGGACGATCGGACAGGCCGATTATCGCCACCAAGCTCTCCATCACCGACCCCGAAACTGATGCCCCATTGCGCGGCCCGGCCTTGCGGCGAGCAATCGAAGCGTCGTTGCACCGCAGCCTGCGACGGCTTTCCGCGACAGCCATCGACCTAATGCAAATACACAGCCTGACAGCTGCCTTCGCCACTCCTGAACTCTGGTCTCTGCTCGAGGAATTTCGCGCCAGCGGCCTGGTCCGCCACTGGGGTGTTACAACCTATGGCGAAGCGGCCCCACTCGATGCGCTCGAACACCCACAACTCTTCTCGACATTGCANGTGCCCTATAGCGCCCTCGATCGCCGCATGGAAGCNAGGGTATTTCCCCAAGCCCTCGCCACCGGCAGCGGCATTGTCTTGCGCTCGGTTTTTCTCCAGGGGCTATTATCCGACAGACTCTCNACCCTCCCCCCCCACTTGACCGCCTTGCGCGACCTNGCCGCTCCAATGGCGCAGGTGGCAGGAGAAGCCGGCCTGGGTCTGGGCGAGTTGGCCTTGCGCTTTGCCGCCTTTTCACCCAGCGCCCATTCTACTATTTTTGGCACCACGAGTTCGTTGGAACTCGACGCCAATATCGCCGCAGTCAACGCGGGGCCGCTTCCCACCGACCTCATTGCGGCCGTGCGGTCCATTGAGGTCGGCGATGCCGCCCTGCTCGACCCGAGCAACTGGACCCGTTTCAGCGAAAGGTGATCCCATGGCCGAGCTAGGTTATGTAGATTGGGGCTTTATAGCGGTCGATGACGATCCGGCGACAGGAGTGCCATCCTCNTTCAACCCGCCGATGATCTCCACCATGGCCGTCGATCTACAGACAAGTTTGATTTTCCAATTGTCCGCAAGCATCCCCACCCTGGTCATAACGATCNNATCCACCGCGCTGTCGGCAGACCAGAGCGGCGCGNCGTTTTTCGATGTCTACACCGGACCACAACCCCANAATTATCAGTTGCGCCAACACTCGGGGTGGGAACTCCACTTAAACGGAATGTATGCCCAGTTCACCACCCAGATCCAACGGCCCGAAACCTATATAAAACTCAACTACACCCTGCGCNAGAATCTCATCATTGCCAAAGTCGAGTTCTCTCAACCGTGAAAAAACCCTTCAAAAGACAACTTGTCGACGACATCGAAACCCCGGCCCTGCTACTGGACCTCNACCACTTCGAGGCCAATATCNGCAAACTCGCGGCTTATTGCCACGAGCACGGCAAGCGTTGGCGCCCCCACAGCAAAGCCAACAAATCGCCGGCNATCGCCCGCCAGTTACTGGCCAATGGGGCCTCGGGCATCACCTGCGCCAAGGTAAGCGAAGCCGAGTTGATGGCCGCGCACGGCATCGAGTCCATTCTGATCGCCAATCAGATAGTTTCTCCCGGCAAAATGGAATTACTGGCCAGCTTGCAGGCTCAAACCGAAGTTATAGCCGCCATCGACAATCAGGCGATGGTCGGCATGATGGGCGCAGCCGCGCGCAAGGTCGGCGCCGACATTCCCCTCGTCATCGAATTGGATATCGGCATGGACCGGGTCGGCATCGCGCCCGGCGCGGCCGCCCTCGACCTGGCCAGGGCCATATGCGATGAACCCGGCCTGCTATTCAGAGGCCTGATGGGCTATGAGGGACATGTACTCGAATTGACCCCGCCTGCCGCCAAAGAGCAGGCCTGCCACAAGGCACTGACTGCACTAGTAGACACGCGGGACCTGCTCGAGGACCATGGTTTCGAAGTGGAAATCGTCAGCGCCGGGGGCACCGGTTCCTATGAGATCAGCGCCCGTTACGATGGCCTTACCGAACTCCAAGCCGGCGGGGGCATTTTCATGGACTTGATGTACCGTGACACCTGTAATGTATCCAGCCTCGAACCGGCACTCACCGTCCTCGCCACCGTCACCAGCCGCGCCTCCGACCGCGTCGTAGTCGATTCTGGATTCAAGACCCTGTCTTCCTATCATCATGCCCCGGAAGTCTTACACCGGAACGATCTGACACTGCGTTACCTTTCGGCCGAACACGGCGTATTCGATATCGCCCCGGGCCAAGATGGCCCCGCGCTCGGCGAAAAGATAGAACTGCTGGTGGGCTACTCCGATTCGACCACGATGCTGCACGAGGATTTCGTCGGCATTCGCGACGGGCGGGTTGAGGAACTCTTTGCCATTTCAGCACGGGGACTTGTTCGCTAAACGGCGATGGACTATAGTTGATGTCCACGGAGGAAATGAAATGACCAAAGCCGATATTGCACAGAAGCTAGCCCAGGCCACCGGCTTATCACAGGCCGATACCACCGCGGTGATCGAGGGTTTTATCGAATCCGTTTGCCAGGCGCTTGCTGAGGGCGAGCATATCGAGATCCGTGGATTCGGCACCTTCAAGGTAGTCGAAAGGGCGCCGCGCACCGGCCGCAATCCTCGCGCCGGCACCTCGGTTTCAATACCCAGCCGCAAGGCGCCGACCTTTAAACCTTCGCGCGAGATAAAGGCCCGGGTCAACGAAGCACCACTATGAACCTGCTACTGGTTTCAGTAGACAGCCTGCGTCTCGATTTCGCCCCGGGTATCAGCAAGCAAATCCACACCCCACGCTTCTCGTCTCTCACCGGCGATTTCCATCTCTGTCAGACCTGTTTTGCCCCTTCTTCCGCCACCCGCCCGGTTCACACTTCACTTTTCACCGGTCTCTACCCCTTCGAACACGGTATCGAGGGCCAGCACTCCCCCGCTATGCGCCAGGGTTGTCGCGACCTCTTCGATCTGTGCCGCGATGCGGGCATAGACGCCTGCGGCTACTCGCAAGCGGCGACCATTTTCACCGGCCTGCGCTTCGCCGACTATATCAAACCCCTCCCCAGCGCCCCCATGGCCCCGCCCGCGGCGGCGGATGCCAACCTGGTCTTTGTCCACTACTGGAGTGTACACGCGCCCTATGGAGCCGGCGATGGCCTGGCCTTTGGAGAGGTTGGCCGCCAGCTGGCCGCAGGTCGTCTCGATCTGGTGCAAGAACGTTATTGCGCGGCCATCGAAGAGCTCTTCGAAAGCCACATCGCCCCCCTGGTCGCCAGCCTGGATCTCGACCGCTGGTCGGTTTTCATTTTCAGCGACCACGGCGAAAGTTGGCGGCCCGACGAACCATACCACGGACAGACGCTGCGCAACGATGTCTTGCGCGTGCCGCTATACTACCACATACCCGGTAGCGGCAACCCACCCCCGGCCCGCGACCTCATTTCGCTGGTAGATCTCTTTCCAACGATACTCGCACTCATGGACATCGACCACCCATATCTCGGCTATGCCCACGATATTCGCCGTTCTGAAACGCCTGAATTTTACCTGGCAGAGATCGAACCGGGTGCGATGGCGGATGGCCCTTCGCAACCAGCCGATCTCTTTCCCCCCACCCATTATGGAAGACAG
Source organism: Gemmatimonadota bacterium (assembly GCA_002724215.1). Classification (GTDB taxonomy): domain Bacteria; phylum Latescibacterota; class UBA2968; order UBA8231; family UBA8231. The sequence continues at coordinate 16,845 of PBOD01000032.1, forward strand.
TGGGCCCTCTTCAACGCCGAGGTAAAATTTACCTACGACCAGGCCACCCAGCGCGAAGAGCGGGTTTCCACTTTCACCGAAAAGCCCCTGTTTTCGCTGCAAGACCACAATGCGTATCACCAGGCCTATGCCAGG
>PBOD01000033.1 GCA_002724215.1 Gemmatimonadota bacterium
CCACCAGCGGATTGCTCACCGGACCCTGCCAGCGCAGCCGCCCTGCTCGCGCGTCCAACTGGTCCAGCGCCCCGTTGCAGGCCGCTAACTCCGCTGCCGTCAGCACACCGGGGACGATCATATACCCCGCCACGTCGAAGCGGTAATTCTGCTCGTGGGTCATCGCGTCCATGGGAAGTTCCTCCCGCTGGGTCAAATTTTGTCATTCCCCCATAAAGTGGTATCATTGTAGCTCACCCACGCGCAACGCGCAACGGTGGCCGCATGACAACCCCGCCGGACAAGCTCTGGATCCGGGGCCACGAGGCCGGCAACCACAATACCCGGTGGAACACGCCCGCGCCCTCGCGCATGACCGCGGTCGAAGGCCTTATTTTCTTAGCCACCTGTATCTGCGATATCGAACGCGACACTGTCGAGTGGACCCGCCAGTGGATCGCCGACCATTTCTGAGGAGTCGCCCCGTGAAAATCACCCACGTTGAGCTCTACGAGCTAGAAATTCCGCCCATCCCGCCCATCGCCCGCTACTTTCCCAAAATCTACGATATCACGCTCTGTCGGGTGCAGACCGACGAGGGCCTGGAAGGTTGGGGCGAGTTCCAGGGCGTCAAATCCGCCGGCCAGGCCACAGCCGAAGCCCTCGTCGGCCAGGACCCGCTGGCCCTCGACCCCTACGCCCATCCCGATGCCTTCACCTGCGCGCTGCTCGACATCGCCGGCCAGGCCTACGCCATCCCACTGCACCGCTTCTTCGGCGCCAAAGTGCGCGACAAAGTACCCGTCTCCTACTGGTCGTGTCATATGGAACCGCGCGAAACCGCCGCCGAAGCCGAAGTCGGCGCCCGCCTCGGCTTCAGCAACCACAAGCTCAAGGCACGCTCGTGGGATATTGTCGAGACAGTGCAGCTGATGAAGGAGGCCACCGGCGCCGACTACACCGTCGGCATCGATCCCAACACTGAATTCGCACTCTTGCCCAATGCCGCGCGGCTGGCCGCAGCGCTCGAGCCCTGCGGCACGGTCTCGGTCTTCGAAGATCCGATGCTCAAAAACAATCTCGAGTGGTACCGCATATTGCGCGAGAAGACCCACATCCCCATCGCCCTGCACCTGGGCGCCCCCGCCGGGGTGCTGGCGGCGCTCAAAGCCGAATGTATCGACTACGTCAACCTGGGAGGATCGGCGCTGCAGGTGCGGCAAGCGGCGGCGCTGGCGGCGGCGGCCGACGTGCCCTGCTGGGTGCAGATGGGGGGATTGTGCCTCGGGGTGCTGGCGGCCTACTCAGTGCACCTGCAATCGACGCTTGAAAATGCCACCCTGCCCTGTGATGAGTTGCCCTTTACTCGCCAAGCCGATGTGCTGGCAGGCGGTTTGGCGCTCGAAAACGGTCACTTCCGGGTGCCCGAGGGGCCAGGCCTGGGGGTCGAAATCGACATGGAGGTGGTCGAGCGCTACCGCGTGGCCTGAGGTGCGTAGTGAAACGAGAACACATTTTCGCCCACTACGAGGAAGACGCCAGCCGCTACTGGAAACTGCAGGAGGGCGGCTATGCCACCCCGCTCAGCGTGCGCCGTGGCGAGCGCGTCACCTTCCACATCTCCAATTCGAGATCCTACTACGATATTTTCGTCTTCCACGAAGGCGCCAGCCGCCGCCTGGTCAAAGAGATCAACGACCTGCGCGGCACGCTGCACCCGGTGCCGGAGTTCGGCTACCGCGATGGCTTCGCCTGGCCCGCGACCGCGTCGTTCACCGTGCCCGATGACTGGCCGAGCGGCGTCTACATCGCCAGTTTTCCCACCGGTCAGGGCCTGCGCGAAATCCTCTTCGTCGTGCGCCCGCAAACCCCGCAGGCCCCTATCCTCCTCACCATCGAAACCAACACCTACAACGCCTACAATCCGGTTGGCGGCAAGTGCCTCTTCCCCTATATCTCCAGCGACCGGCAGCACAGCGAGCTACTGAGCTTCGAGCGCCCGCTGCAACCGGATTTCATGGGCGGCTTCTACGCCTGGGATCAATTCTTCACCTCGTGGCTCGATGCCGAAGGCTATGCGGTCGACTTCTGCACCAACGCCGACCACGATGCCGAACCCGACATCCTCGATAGCTATCGCGCCCATCTGCGCATCTGCCACGGCGAATACACCAGCCGCACCGAGTGCGAACAACTCCAGGCCTTCGTCGCCGCTGGCGGCAATCTCATGGTCTTCGCCGGCAACGCCTTCTGGCACAAAGTCGAAACCAGAGCCGGGGGCCGCCAACTCTACTGTGCAAAAACCCGCTACAAGGAGCAACCGCTCGGCAGCGACGCCAACCCCGCGACCTCCTTCCTCTGCGCCATCGACGACTTGCGCCAGCGCACAATCGGCGTCTACTACACCGCCTGTGTCCACGCCAAGAGCGACGTGCCGGGAGAATTCGTCGCGCCGACGACGGGCGAATACGGCTTCTTCCGCGCCACCGATCCCGACCACTGGGCCTTTGCCAACACCGGTTTGTTACAGGGAGACGAGTTCGGACGCGCCGACTCCATCGTCGGCGTCGAGTGCGACGGAGGCGATATCGAATTCGTCGCTGGACAACCCCGCTTCACCGGCCGCGACGGCATCAGCCCGCACTACAAAATCATCGCCCTGGCCGATGCCGTCGACCACGGGCTCAACAAAGCGCTCGGCGTCCACCACGACCGCTACTATTGCACGATCGCCGTCAACGAAAGCGAATACGAGGGCACGATCTTTACCGCGGCGACGATCGAGTGGGCGCACGGTCTCTACCGCGATGACAGCCCCGTATCGCAGATCACCCGCAATGTCCTCAATCGCCTCGGCGTTTAATCGCCAGCGAGAACGGCACAACGGCAATGCGCAGCGCCGACCTCCGCTCGCCCATCAAGCCCCGCTCAAAAACTCAATCACGCTCTCCACCGCCTCTTCCCGCGCGTCCCGTATCGCGTCTTCGCTGTACCAGGCCGCGTGACTGGTGAGCAGGATATTTTTCGCCGTCCGCAGCGGCGAATCTAGCGGCGGAATCTCCTGCGTAAAAACGTCTAGCCCAGCGCCACCCAACCGGTCCTCGTTCAGGGCTTCGGCCAGCGCCTCGGCCTCCACCAGCGCGCCGCGCGCGGCGTTGACTAAAATCGCGGTGTCTTTCATCGCCGCCAGGGTTTCGCGGTTGATGATGTGGTGGGTCTGCGGCGTCGCCGGCAGGTGCAGCGACAACAGATCCGCAGTCTGCAATACAGCGGCCAGCGCCATCGGCGTTGCCCAATCGACATCGGCGCCGATCTCGTCGTAGTAAACGACATTTTTCACCAGCGGCCGCATCAACTCGCCCAGCTTGCGGCCGATGCGGCCAAAGCCGAGTACGCCCAGCGTCAGCGTGCTTAGGCGGCGGATGGGCATCGGAGCCATCCCCGACCATTCGCCGGCCAGCATGCGCGCCTGAATCTGCCCCAACTGGCGATGCAGCGACAGCAACATCCCCATCGCGTGCACCGCCACCTCCTCGACGCAGTAGCGCGGCGTGTTGCGCACCGTCTTGCCCAGCTCCGCCGCCTTCTCCAAATCGACATTGTCGAGACCGGTGCCGTTGCGCTGCAATAGTTTGCAATCATCGGGGAGCAGCGAGATGATCTCCGCATCGATCGGCGCGATGCAGAACATCAGCGCGTCGATCCGCTCCGCAGCCTCGATTGCCCGTTTGAGCTTAGCGTGCTTGTCCTCGATCGAATCGGTGCCGACGATACCCGAGCCGGCTATGGAAATACCGTGCGGCTGCATCCGCGCCCGCTCGGCAGTGAAGTCGCCCGAGGCCCAATCGGCCACCAGTACGTGTTTTTGCTCCGTCATCTTCTCCCCTGTCTCTTAGCCGCGCCGGATATGCGGCGCTTCCATGACCGCGCGCTCCTCTGCAGTCATGTCCTCGATATAGTCGCCATAAGCAACCTCGTGCGGCCCCGACCCGTACGACAGCGTGCCCGGACTGAATTTGTAAAGCACCGCCCGCCGCTGGTGCTTGGCCGTCCACGGCAGCGTGCCGTGGGTCAGGGTCTCGGTAAAAATCACCACGTCGCCGGCCTGGCCGTTGACTTCGAGCACGTGCTCCTGGTGACTGTCCCAGAATTTCATGCTCTGCGGACAGGCCAGATTGGCCTTGTGGCTGCCCGGCACCACCGCCACCCCACCGTCGCCCGGCCCCTCGTCGGCAAGCAAGTATTCCACCACTGTCAACCCGGTGTAGATTTTGTCGTTCTTATAGAAATAGGCCTCCGAAATATCCCCGCGCTCGACCCCACCGCCGTGCAAGGTCCCACCCTCACAGCCCTCGTCCATCGCGATCAGCCCTGGCCCATGGTCAAGGCGATAGCCCTTGCCCAGCACTTCTTCCAGTATCGGCTTGACTCGCGGGTGCACCAGCAATTTGCGGAACGGCTCGCAAAAAGGCCGTTCCCAGGCGAGCATGCCCCCCAGATCCTTGCGGCGCGACGTGCCCCGCATCGCCATAGAGTCGCCCGACAGCGATCGCTCGATCGCCTTCATGCCATCAGCATGGTGATCGATGCCCGCATTCAGCTCGGCCACTTCGTCCTGCGTCAGCACCTGACGCAAAATCAGATAGCCGTTGAGATCAAATAGATATTTATCGTCCTCGTTCATGGTCGTCGCTCCTTTCGAATAGCCGACAAAATAGGCCATCGGCCCCGGGCCGGCTACTAAATTTTGCCTACATTATAGTCCCATGCAAACCCTCGCCGTTCCCCAAGGCGCCTTCGCCCTCGCGCGCTATCCCCAGCGCGCCAATGACCCCTTGCGTGCCTGGGACGCGGCCGACGAATACCTGCTGCACCACCTGCACGCGGCGGGCTTGCCCGCGCCAGAATCGTCCGTCCTCATCCTCAACGACAGCTGCGGCGCGCTCGCCGTTGCGCTTGCGGCTCACCGCCCGCAGTCGCTATCCGATTCGCATCTGGCCCATCGCGCGGCCCTGGCCAACGCCCACTACAACCACCTCGACCTCGGCAACCTCCGCCTCCTCACCAGCCTCGACGACCCCACCGGCCCCTTCGACCTGGTGCTGTGCAAGATCCCCAAGACACTGGCATTGCTGCAAGACCAACTGCATCGCATCCGCCCGCATTGCCACCCACACACCCGGTTTGTCGGCGCCGGCATGGTCCGCAGCATCCACAGCTCGACCCTGGAGTTGTGCGAGCGCTCCATCGGCCCAACCCGCACCTCGCTGGCCAGCAAGAAAGCCCGGCTCGTCTTCTGCACCTACGACGCCGACCTCGATCCCGGCCCGTCGCCCTATCCCACCAACTATGTACTCGAAGGCACCGATTATACCCTCATCAACCACGCCAATCTCTTCTCGCGCGAGCGTCTCGACATCGGCACCCGGCTCTTCCTCGAGCAGATACCCTCCTCCGACGCCCCACTCCACATCGCCGACCTCGGCTGCGGCAATGGCGTCATCGGCCTAGTCGCCGCCGCGCGCAACCCCAGTGCCGAACTGTATTTCGCAGACGAGTCCTTTATGGCCATCGCTTCGGCGCGGGCAAATTTCTCGGCGGCCTTCCCCAGCCGCACCGCCACCTTCGCCATCACCGACGGTCTGGCAGACAGGCCCAAAAACAGTCTCGACCTCGTACTCTGCAACCCGCCCTGCCACCAGCAACGCGCCGTCGACGACGCCACCGCCCGACGCATGTTCCGCCAGGCCCGCACCGCGCTCAAAAAGGGCGGTACCCTGTGGATCGTCGGCAACCGCCACCTCGGCTATCACAGCAAACTCAAGCGCCTCTTCGGCCACTGCACCACTATCGCCAGCAATCGCAAATTCATCATGCTAAAGGCAACAAAACACTAGACGGCCTATTTCACCAAAGCCCCTCCACCACAGCGGAGGGTCAGCAGCATCCCGATGCTTCCACTATCCCCCTTGTCGAAAATAACTGCAGCCGATACTCTTTACTAACACCGCATCGCAAAGGAACCGCCCAATGGCCGCCCNTTCAGCTTTTCCATTGCNCNTAGTCGACCCCCGTCTCTAAACGCAAGGCCATGTCCAACNCCGTAAAAATCGCCCTCGTCGGCTGCGGCAATATCGCCCAGGCCCACTGGGCGGGCATTCGCGGCGAAGCGCCCCATATCGCCGTCACCGCCGTAGTCGATACCCATGCCGAGATGCTCGCGGCGATGGCCGCGAAGACCGGCGCCGCGCCCTTCTCGTCATTGGACGACGCGCTGGCCGAGGCCGACTGCGACGCCGTCGACATCATGCTGCCACACTATCTGCACGAGGAGGCCGCGATCAAGGCCTTCGCTGCCGGCAAGCACGTGCTGCTCGAAAAACCCATGGCTCCCACCTTAGACGCCTGCGACCGTATCCTCGCCGCTGCCAAGCGGGCCGGCACCGTCTTTATGGTAGCCGAGCAATCGCACTACTGGCCCGATGCGCTCAAAGTTCGCGCGATGATCCGGGCCGGCGCCATCGGCGAGGTCATCACCGCCCGCGCCTACTTCGGCGGCACGCCCGATGCATTTGACGACCCCAAGCCCTGGCGCTACCAACGCGCCAAAGCCGGCGGCGGCATCTGCATGGACGGGGGCGCGCACTGGATTCGCCCGCTGCGCATGTGGCTGGGCGAAATCGACGAAGTCGTCGCAGTGGTCGGCCATCCGCTGGCGGAGATGGAAAACGAATCCTTCGCGCGCGCGCTGTTGCGCTTCGAATCGGGCGTCGTCGCCGTCTTCGACGCACTGCACGCCGGCGATTTTATCGGGCCAGGCGAGGAATTTCGCGTCACCGGCACCAGAGGCGAACTAGTCATCGAAAAGGGCGCCCACGGCAATCTGATCCGCTACGACCGCGCCCATCCCGGAGGCAAGGTCATCCAGTCCAAGCACCCGGGCCGCGGTGCCCCCAGCTTCGGCTACGAGTTACACGACTTCTCGCTGGCCGTATTGGAGGGCAAGACGTTAGCCGCCGGCCCCGAATACTCCCTGGGCGAGTTGCGCACCGCGCTGGCTATTTACCGCTCGGCCGAGACTAGGCAATGGGAAAAAGTCTGGGACTAACCATACCGCTCGCGGCGGTTTAGCGTACATTTGCCTTTATGATCACCCTGTCCAACCTCGAAAAATCCTACGGCGACCAGACCCTTTTCGCCGAGGTTACGCTGCAGCTCAACCCCGGCGAGCGCTACGGGCTGGTAGGCGCCAACGGCGCGGGCAAGACCACCCTGCTGCAAATTCTCGCCGGCGATACCGAACCCACCAGTGGCGCGGTCGCCGTACCCGAGCGGCTGCGGCTGGGCACCCTCAATCAGGACCAGTTCCTCTACGAGGACGAGAAAATCCTCAACGTCGCACTGATGGGCAATACCGAGCTATGGCAGGTCATGGTCGCCAAGGAGGAGATCCTCGCCAAAGCCGAGCAGCACTTCGACGCCGACAAATTCGCCGAGCTGGAGGACACCTTCCTACGCTTCGACGGCTACAGTGCCGAAGCCCGCGCCGGCGCCATTCTCGAGGGCCTCGGCCTGCCGGCCGAGATCCACCACGACTCGCTGTCGACACTGTCGGGCGGTTTCAAGCTCAGGGTCCTGTTGGCCCAGGTCCTGGCCGGCAACCCCGACGTGCTGCTCCTCGACGAGCCGACCAACCACCTCGACATCCTCTCAATCCGCTGGCTCGAAATGTTCCTGCGCGACTATCCCGGGCCGGCCGTCGTCATCTCTCACGACCACCGCTTTCTCGACAATATCTGCACCGCCATCCTCGACGTCGACTACGAGACCGTCATCCTCTACAGTGGCGATTACACCTTCTTTCAGAAGGCCAAGCGCCAGGAGCGCGCGCGCCGCGAAAAAGAGATCTCCGCGCGCGAGCGCGAGATCGCACACCACCAGCAATTTGTCGATCGCTTCCGCGCCAAAGCCACCAAGGCCCGCCAGGCCCAGACCAAGCTGAAACTGATTGAGAAGGCGGAGGAGTCGATGGTCGAGCTGCCGCACAGCTCGCGCCGCTACCCCAATTTTCGCTTCGACCAGCAGCGCGACAGCGGACGCGACGTGCTCAAGATCTCCGGCGTCAAAAAGGCCTTCGGGGATAACGAAGTGCTGCACGGGGTCGACCTGCTGGTGCAAAAAGGCGACCGCCTGGCGATCATGGGTCCCAATGGCATCGGCAAGTCTACATTGCTCAAGATCGCCATGGGCGAACTGGCGCCCGACACCGGCGCGGTCGAATGGGGCTACGAGACCCATCCCGGCTACTTCGCCCAGGATCATCGCGACGATTTCGACTCGACGACCAACACCGCCGAGGCCTGGATCTGGGAGTGCTGCCAGGACCAGTCGATCGGCTTCGTGCGCGGCCAACTGGCACTGATGCTCTTTTCCGGCGACGATGTCCACAAGCGACTCAGCGCGCTGTCGGGCGGCGAGGCCGCCCGATTGGTATTTTGCCGCCTGGGTATTATCAAACCCAACGTGCTGGTCCTCGACGAGCCGACCAATCACCTNGACCTCGAGTCGATCGAGGCGTTGGTCGAGGGGCTCAAGCGCTTCCCCGGCACGCTGATCATCGTCTCGCACGACCGCTGGTTTATTAACCAGNTGGCCACCCGCGTGGTCGAGATCAAGCCCGACGAGATCCGCGACTACCACGGCACCTACGAGGAATACGTCCACTTCTGCGGCGACGACCACCTCGACGCCGACCAGGTGGTGCTCAAGGCCAAGAGCGCAAAGAAGAAGGTGAAGGAGAAGGANAAGGAGCAAGAAAAGAGCCAGGGCGGGCAGAACGCNCCAAATAATCAAGGGNATAAAGGCCCGCAGAACGCGCCAAATGGCCATGAGAAAANGCACTCCCGCGGCANCCGCTCGCGCAAGAAGAANAACAAGCAGCAGCGCGCTGAAGCCCAGCAGGAAAAGTTNCTCGAGCAGATAGAGACGGCCGAGAACCGGCTCAAGCAGATAGACGANATATTCTGCCGACCCAACTACTACGACGAAACCCCACCNGCAGAAATCAAAGCACTCGAAGCCGAACGCACCGACCTCGAGCGCGACGTGGCCTATATGACCGCAGAGTGGGAGCGGGCGGAGCAAGAGCTAGNCNTTGCTCATTAGGAGATCCCGATGTCGCGCAAAAACGTATCCACCGGCAGCCCCTTCGGCGACGAGTTCGGCTATTCGCGCGCGGTGCGCGTCGGCGACCACATCCACGTCGCCGGCACCTGCGCACAACCGCCGCACGACCACGGCGACGCTTACCAGCAGGCCAAAAGCGCGCTGGCGATTATCGAAAGCGCCCTCGCCGAATTGGNCGCCGGCCTCGAAGATGTCGTCCGCACCGTCGTCTATATCACCGACACGGNCCACGGCGAGGGCGTAACCCGCGCCCACGGCGAGACCTTCGGNGCCATCATGCCCGCCTCNACGCTGGTCGTCATCGCGGCACTACTCAAGCCAAATCTGGTCGTCGAGATAGAAGCCTACGCNATCCAGGACCGCTAGCCATGGCCATCTCCGAGCGCTTCGCAGCAACCCTCTTTCCCTCCGGCGTCGTCGGCAGCCTGCCCCGCCCGCTGATGGTCAAGGAAATGCTGCCGGACATCCCCGGCCCCGAATCGGCCGCCGCCGCCCGCTCGCCGCAAATGGACGCGGCCGTGCGCTACGCCATCGCCGTGCAGGAACGGGCCGGCATCGACCTCATCAGCGATGGCGAGTGGCGCCGCCACCAGTACACCCATATCATCGCCGACATCGCCACCGGCTTCAGCGCCGACCGCCGCACTGAGCCTGNCCGCTGGGGCATATCGATCACCGAGAAGATGGAAGTCGCCAAACCCGGGCTGATCGCCNATGAAGCTCGCTTTCTGGTCGCGGCGACCGACCGCATGACNAAAGTCTGCGTGCCTTCGCCCTATTTGCTGGGCGTGCGCCTGTGGGAAGAAGAAGTCTCGGCCAGGGCCTATCCCACCCGCGACGAATTCATCGACGCGCTGGTGCCCATCCTCCGCGCTGAGTTGCTCGAACTGCAAAAGACCGGCGTCACCGTGGTACAGATCGACGAACCCCACCTCTGCGTGCTGGTCGATCCCTCGTACCGCGACTCCTTCGCCAACGCGCAATACGAAATGGANCTCGCCGCCGCCAAAATCAACGAAATGCTCGACGGCATCGATGGCGTGCAAACCGCTCTGCACCTGTGCCGCCGCAACTGGGGCCGTCGCGGCTGGGGNGCCGAAGGGNGCTACGCGCCGATTGTCGAGACGATGAAGAAGATCGCTGTCGATCAGTACGTGATGGAGTTCAGCATCCCGGTCGCCGGCGATGTCGCCATCCTCCGCGAACTGCCCGACGACAAGCTCATCGGCCTTGGCGCGGTCGAGTGCCGCTTCGAAAAGATCGACACCCGCGACGAAATCGTCGCTCGCGTCGAGCAAGCGCTCGAACACGTCGATGCCACCCGCCTCAGCATCAANCCCGACTGCGGCTTCTCGCCCGGCCTCGACGGCACCATGCCGCTGGAAGAGCCATACCAGAAGCTCAAAAACGAGGCGGCCGCCGCGCGTAGACTGCGCGCACTCTACGGCTAAGCCGTCTCAATACGCCTCCTACCGCTCGACGCTCAGCAGTAGCCTCGCGCCAAAACGCCGCGTTGCTGNCGGCGTGATTCGTAGCAGTCGTGTCCACCATTCAGACGGGCAAGCCGCCCATCCACTACGTCGCCAATACTCATCCGAATTCCGGCACCTCGTTGCGCGGATTATCCGGCGGCCCGAAGGCCTGGTAGGCCCGGTTGAAATAGCACTTCTGCGCCTCGCTCATCAACGCGAAGGCCGCGTCGCTGGGACGCCGGTGCTCCTGGCCGTGGTAGATGGCGGCGCGGTCGTTGAATTTGTAGAACAGTCCGTAGCGCGGCTCGTCGTTGGTCCAGGTGGCCGCCCCGTGCGCCAGCGTCTCGGTGAAGACGATCGCCGAGCCCTGCGGTGCGGCGATATTGCGCACCAGGGGGCCACCCAGCGCAAAGAGTTCCTCGCGGTCCTCGTCCGGCACTGCGAAATCCGACTTGTGGCTGCCGGGGATACAGGCGAAGCCGCCGTCCTGCTCGGCGATATCCTGCAACGCGATCGACACCACGGTCAGNCCGGTGAAAATCCGCCCGCCATGTACGCTGTAGCGAAANTTGACCCCNCCGCCGCGGTGCCCGCCGTGCATCTCGAAGGGCGGGCAACCCTTGTGACGGACGAAGCTATAGCAACTCTCGCAGCGCAGCGCAGCGCCGATGATCTCAGTCAACACAGCGGTGATCTTGGGCTCGTCGATCAATTTGATAAACGGCTGNCCCGCCTCGTACAACGATCCGGCACTCTCCCAGGTGCCCCTGGCGTCGTAGCCGTTGGGCGTCTTCTCCATCGGCTGGACGCGCTCTTTGATCTTGGCGATGGCCTCATCGCAATCGTCGGCGCTGAGCACGTCCTCGACCACCAGATAGCCCTGGAGGTCGAACAGATACTTCTGGCGTTCATTCATGCGGCTTTTACTCCCATGCGTTTTATGCGTGTCGTAGATCTACACCCAGCTNCCTGATTTCGCGATGCAGCAAAAAGCGCCCTCCCGCGCCAGCGCCAGTGTCGCCAGCTCGCTCGCACTACCGCAGCAAACCGCGCTGCGCCACAATGGCCTCCGCAGCCATATCAGCCCTTCATACCGGTCAGCGTCACGCCCTGGATAAAGTAGCGCTGGGCCAGAAAGAAAATCGCGATCACCGGCAGGGTCATCAGCGTCGAGGCCGCCATCAGCATCCCGTATTCGCTCGAATGCTCGCTGCGAAAGTCGAACAGCCCCAGGGCCAGAGGGTAGAGGCGCTGGTCGTTGATGTAGATCAGCGGTCCCATAAAGTCGTTCCAGGTGTTCATAAACGTGAAGATGGCCACCGCGGCCAGCGCCGGTTTTATCAGCGGCAGGATGATCCGCCAGTAGATGCCGAAAAAGCTGCAGCCGTCGATCTTGGCCGCCTCCTCCAGATCTCTGGGGATGCCCTTCATAAACTGGCGCAACATGAAAATGAAAAAGGCCGAGCCGAAAAAAGAAGGCACCCACAGCGCTTTGAGGGTATTGTACCAGCCCAACGCGCGGAAGATCATAAAGACCGGGATCATCGTCACCTGCCCCGGCAGCATCATCGTCGCCAGCAATATCCCGAACCACAGNTCGCGNCCCGGCCACTGCAGCCGCGCGAAGGCATAGGCCACCAGCGAGCAGCTGAACACCTGGCCGACGATGGTCAGCAACGCCAGGTAGAGGCTGTTGAAGATATAGGCCCAGCGGTGCTCAGTGGCNATATAGGCCTCGCGATAGCTGTGCGTGNACTTGCGCCAACCCGTCGCCAGCGCCCCGGCCCNCTCGACCCGCAGCACCACCCGGAATGCGCCTGCCTCGGCAAAGACCGCCGTCTGNTCCGCGGCCAAGACCAGCGGCCAGATACCCAGCTCGCGCTCGTCGCGATCATCCAGCGCCGCAATTTTGAAGCTCATCTCCTGCCAGCGATACTGTCCCAGATAGAGCGCATCCGCGGCCACATAGCGCTTGCCGTCTAGCTCCAGCGCGACCTGCAGCCCGTGCCACGAGCGATCCTGCCGCAGCGGCAGCGTAAAGCTGAGGAATTCGTCGGCCGTCACCGGCAGCGCAAACTCCCCGCTCAATTCCACTGCCTCCGCCGCAGAAAAATCGTAGGTCAACAACTGCGCCGACCCGCCGCTAGCGACCNCCAGCAGATCCGCCGCACCCGAGCGCAGTCGCCAGCCCGCAGAGCCATCCGCGCGGTGCGTGCCGTGGTAAACATCCCGCACCACCGGCGGGCGCAATTCGACCGAGCGGTAGATCGCACTCCAGACCTCGTCGACTGCGGCCTGGTCGATCCGGCCCACCAGCGCCGCCACCAGCGCCGCATCATCCCCCGCCCAGGCACTGCGCGCCACCCCCGGCGCCGCCGCCGCGTACAGCGCCGGCCCCAAAGCCACGCGCAATGTCCCCTCCTCNAGCCGCGACGCGAGATCGGCGCTCACCATATCCCTGGCATGCGCCCAGATCGCCGCTTCGATACGNGGCCACAGCACTGCCCAGCGCCGTGCCGACATCCCCTGCGGGCGCTCGAAACCGCCTGCNNCCCCGGCACTGACATAGGGCGAAGCACCGACCGTCTGCGGCCACTGCGGCAGCCAGCGCGGCGGGTAGACGAAGATCTCCTCGTCGTACTTCATGCTGGTACCGACCAGCCANGCGAAGGGGAAGGCGAAGACCAGGCAGCCGCTCAAGAGCGCCCCGTGGGTCGCGATGCGCCCCAATCGNCCGGTGCTCAAACGCCATCCCGCCAGCGCAGCGACCCCGGCAACCGCNGCCAGCAGAGCGCCGACCTGCGCCGCATCGTCGAAGCGCCCGACCACTACCGCCACACCCAGCAGCGCGGCGACGGCCAATTCGGCAAAGAGNCAACCCGCCAGAAGCGCCCGCNCGGTCATTCGCTCTCGTAGTGGACCCAGCGCGGCGACAGCTTGAGCTGGATCAGGGTCAGCACCAGGATGACTAGAAATAGGATCCAGGCCAGCGCCGAAGCATAGCCCATCTTGAAGTAGCGNAANGCATTGTTGAAGAGATANTAGGCGTAGAACATCGTCGAGTCGTCGGGTCCGCCCTCGGTCATGATATAGGCCTGGGTGAAGATCTGCATAGTGCCGATAATGCCCATGATCAAATTGAAGAAGATATAGGGCGAGAGCATCGGCAGCGTCACGTGCCAGAAGCGCAGCCACGGCCCGGCGCCGTCTATCTCGGCCGCCTCGTACAGATGCTGCGGAATACCCTTGAGCCCGGCCAGCCAGATGATCATCCCCGAGCCGGCACTCCACAGGCCCATCAGAATAATCGCGCTCTTCGAGCCGAATAGCCAGGTCGAGCTCTGCAGCCAATTGGGCGGGTCGGCGACCCCGGCCAGCCGCAACAGCGAGTTGACCAGACCCATCTCCGGGTTGAGCACCCAGATCCACAAAATCGCGCTGGCGACCATCGGCACGATCGCCGGCAGGTAAAATACGGTGCGATACACCCGCATGCCCCGCACCTCGGCGTTTAGCAGCATGGCGATACCCAGTCCCACCGCCATCCCCAGGGGCACGCCCAGCATCATAAAGGCCGTATTCCCCAGCGACTTCCAGAACAGCGGGTCGTCGCTGAAGAGCCGGATATAATTGTCCAGTCCTACAAACTCGGCCGGATGCAAAACGTCGTAGCGGCAAAAACTGTAGACCACCGACACCAGAATCGGCCCCGCCGTCAGCAGCAAGAGCCCCAGCAGCCACGGCGACACGAAGGCAAAACCCGCCAGCGACTCCGGCAACAGCAGGCGCCGCCGCAAGTCGCCGCCACCGCGCCAGCCGACAAAAAACAATCCCCCCAGCGCCAGAAAGGCCGAAGCGCCCACGGGATAGCTCCAGTCGACCTGCTCGTACTCGACCACCGCATAGATCCGGTCCAATTCGGCCTGCACCCGGCGCTGACCGCGCAACAGCGCATCGCCCGGCGCATAGGTGTGCCGCACCGCCTTCTCGTAGGCCCGCGCATGCTCGTCCCACAAGAGCTGACCCACCGGCGTCACCGGCCTGAAGCGCGATACCCGCATCAGGTCGGCAAAGAGCAAAAAGCTCCGCTTGATCCGCGCCGGCAGCTCGGCATTATCGCGCATCAGCAGATCGTAGGTCATCGCATTGATATGCGGCAGCGGCGCCATACCCGGCACGAAGTTGCGCCCGCGGCTGGCCGCATAGCGCGCCAGCACTTGGTTGCGCAGCTTCCACACCCTATCGCTGCTCAAAAAGCGCATCAGCTCGAAAGCCATCTCGGGATGGGCGGAGCCGGCAGGCAGCGCCCAGGAAAACCCGCCCGACCAGGTAATCGACTCGCGCCCCGCGGGCGCGGGCGCCGGCACCACGCCAAAGCGCAGGCCCGGCGCAAAATCGGCGATGGCATTGAGCGTCCAGTTGCCATCGACCTTCATCGCCACCTTGCCGGTGAGAAAGGGATCGAATTCGCCCTGTTGGAAGCCGCTCTGGAAGGCATCGACCCCTTCAATCCCGCCCAAAGCGTCGTAGACCTCGACCATAAAGCCCAGCGCCGCTTCGATGCGCGGATCGGCCAGCGTGCAGGTGCGGCCATCGGCGCTCATAAATTGCCCGCCGTTGAGCCAGCCGTAGATATAGAGCCAGGCGTTGCCGAAATTGGGCGCGAAGCCGAGGCGGGTCATATGGCCATCGGCGTCGCACTCGGTCAGCTTTATGGCGTAGTCCTTGAGCTCGCGCCAGTTGCGCGGAGGTTTGGCCTTGCCGCTTGCGTCCACCAGCCCGGCGCGTTCGAGCAAATCTTCGTTGTAGTAGAGCGCGCGGTCATCGGTGCTGTTGGGAATGGCGAACACCCGGCGGTCGGCGCCGAGGCCGAAGCTGGCCTCCTGCCAGCAGGCATCGAAAAAGCGGTCGGCATGCACGCCCTGGACCAGCGCGACCAATGCTCGCGCCAGGGGCAACGCCGCCTCGCCGGCATCGACTTCGCGCAGCAATTTGCGCGTCGCCTGCAACTGCCGGCTCGGTCCCCGCCCGGCCAGGCGCGCCTCCAGCCGCGCCAGCGCTTCTCGCGCTTCGCCAAGCCGACCCGCCGCCAGCGCCGCCACCGCGTCAGCCGCCCAACGCTCTTCGCGCAGACTCTGCGCGATATAATCGTCGAGTGGCAAAAACGCATCGCGCACCGCCCATTCGCCCACCGAAAAGCGGTCCTGCTGCAGCATATCGGGCGGGCTGCCGCCAGCAATGCCACACATCAGCTTCTGCGGATCCATGCCACCGCTCGACCCAGCCGATGTCACCACTTCCCAGCCGGGGTGCTCGGCCTCGAAAAGGCGCAGCGCCGCCATCAGACCGCGATCTTTGGGCACGCCCCAGACAATCAGTTCTGCAGCGAAAGAGGGGGCGGCTATGAGGAGCGAGCACAGCAGGAGAAACACCATGCGCCATAAAGTACGCGACGCCCCGACCGATGCAACCGGTTGTCATCGGCATCTGCAGCAGATAAGTTAGCGAGGAGACGATATGATATGACGACTAGCAAATGCATAGAGCCCGTCACCGTCGCCATAGCAGAAGGCGCCTTTCTGATGGGCGGCGAGCGCGCCAATGAAAGGCCAATA
Organism: Gemmatimonadota bacterium; assembly: GCA_002724215.1. Lineage (GTDB taxonomy): Bacteria > Latescibacterota > UBA2968 > UBA8231 > UBA8231. Next base: position 16,253 of record PBOD01000033.1, read on the forward strand.
CACCGCGTGTGGGTCGACGCCTTCGCGCTGGCCCAATACCCGGTTACCCGCCGCGAATACGCGTTATTTGTCGAAGATACCGGACACCCGCCTGCGATCTTCTGGAACGACCCCAGGTTCGCCCACCCCGACCAGCCGGTCGTCGGCCCGAGTTGGTTCGACGCGGTCGCTTATTGCCGTTGGCTGAGCACCGCCACGGGCAAGGCCTATCGCTTGCCCACCGAAGCCGAGCGCGAAAAAGCCGCGCGCGGCGGCCGCGCAGCCAGCACCTATCCCTGGGGCGACGAATTGCCCGCCGAGCACAGGGGCGGGCGCGAGCAGCCCGTAGATCCGGTCGGCACCGAAGGGCCCAATGGTTACGGCCTCTACGACATGGCAGCGGGTGTGCACGAGTGGTGCGCCGACTTCTACGCCGCGGACTATTATGCCGCCTCTCCCGATCGCAACCCGCAGGGCCCAGATAACGGACAGCGCCGCGCCGCCCGCGGCGGCTCCTGGCGCCACGAAATCCGCTTCGCCCGGTGCGCCGCCCGCTCGAGTCTGGCCCCCGACAAACAATTCAGCGACTTCGGCTTTCGCTGCGCACTGACGCTGGCGTAATCGACGATGACCGCCACCTGGCACTCATTGCGACGCGCCCTAGCCGCCTGTGCGCGCAGAACGCCTCGTTCAGCCTCTAAACCCCTCGCAAAAAAACGGACAACCCCGGCAGGCGAAGGGAGAACCGTCTTGACATTGTCTTCTGGACCTGTACCTTATTACTGTACAGGTTTAAGGGACCTACACCATGACGACGATTACGACGTACACCCAGGCCAGGGCCGAGCTTGCTTCGCTATGCGACGAGGTCGCGTCCACACGCGAGCCGGTTATCATTCGCCGCCGCAACGCCGAGGACGTCGCTCTGGTATCCGCCGACGAATTGGCCAGCCTGCTGGAGACCGCCCATCTCCTCCGTTCGCCCAAGAATGCCGCACGCCTCCTCGCCGCGCTCAATCGGGCACAGAATCAGAAGCTTCCGCCCTCTTCGGTAGCAGGCCTGCGCGAGGAACTTGGTCTTGGCCAAGAGAAGAGCTAGCGCAAATAGCACCCGGATCACACGCGAATGGGTTGGGGTGTTTCACCCCGAATTCAGAGCAGATTTGCGCTATTGGGTCCATACCCATCACAATAGCGCCCTGCGCGCATTTGATTTGATCGAATCAGTGCTACGAGATCCCTTCTCGGGCCTCGGCAAACCCGAGCCACTCAAATACCTCCCTGCAGCCGCCTGGTCGCGCCGTCTCACTGCGGAGCATCGCATCGTGTATTCCGTTAGCGAGGGACGCATCGACTTCCTGCAAGCACGCTACCACTACTGAAATCCATGACCGACCAGCTATCCATCGGCGTCCTCGGCTGCGGCCCCATCGCCCAGCTCACCCACTTCGAATCGACGGCCAAGGCCCGCAACACGCGCCTCTACGCCCTCTGCGACCGCGCGCCCGATTTGGTCGAGAGAATGGCCGCCGTCCACCAGCCCGAGACGACCTACGCCGAGTTCGACGACATGCTCTGCGACGACAAGGTCGATGCCGTCATCATTGCCTGTGCCGACCAGTTTCACGTGCCCCTCAGCATCCGCGCGCTGGAGGCCGGCAAGCACGTGCTGGTCGAAAAGCCCATGGGCGTCACGGTCGCCGAGTGCCAGACGCTGTGCGATGCCGTCGAGCGCAGCGGCCTGACATTGCAAGTCGGCCACATGAAGCGATTCGATCCAGGCATCGCCTTCGCGCGCGATTTCATCGCGGAAGAAATGGGCCAGCTGATGGCGCTGAAAGCCTGGTATTGCGACTCGACCTACCGCTACACCATGACCGACAATCTGCAACCCCTACCCCTACACAGCGCCGACGCCTACAAACCCGCAGGCGACCCCAAGGCCGACAAGCGCCAGTATTTCATGCTCACCCACGGCTCGCACCTCATCGACATGACCCGCTTCTTAGCCGGGCCGCTGACCAGAGTCCGCGCCCGCCGCAAGGAGATGTTCGGAGCCTATTCGTGGTTTGTGGAAGTAGAATTCGCCAACGGCGCCCAGGGACATCTCGACCTGACCGTCGCCGTGCGCATGGATTATTTCGAGGGGTTTCAGATCTATGGAGAGCACGGCAGCGCCGTCGGCAAGATCTACCTGCCCTGGTTCCTAAAATCCGCCGATGTCGAATGCTTCTCCACCAAGGACGCGCAATACCATCGCCCACTGGGCGCCGACGCCCACTTCTACCGCCGTCAGCTCGAAGCCTTTGCCGATACCGTACTGACCAACACCCGCCAGACCGGCGCCACCGCCGAGGATGGCCTGGCCGCAATGCAAGCTATGGTCGCAATCAATAGATCGGTGGAATCTGGCGAATGGGTCGCACTGAAGGACGCCAGCGGCAGCGTATAGGACCTCAAGGCTATACCGGAGGATACCTCCTTAGCGTACCCGCGCCGCGCGGGGTTTACAGAAGTGTGCAATAGGGCAACATGGGCCATGAAGGACGCTCGGGTTAATCGCAGTAGCGAGCTTTCAATTTCACAGGGGCCTTTTGCTAAGGCTATTTATCGGGATCTGTTCCGTGACATACCTCCGCGCCCTCGTTCTTTGCCTTTGCTCTTTA
>PBOD01000034.1 GCA_002724215.1 Gemmatimonadota bacterium
TCCAGATTGCGCCCCAGTGCTCGTTTGACCGGCTCCGTCACCTATTGCTGCTCTCGGGCGAGGCCACCGGCATCACCGGCGCGCTGGTCCCGGTCGATGCCGGGCTATCGACCCGCTTCGAATTCCGCAGCGGCGCAGAGTGCGGCGACATGGCCTAATACTGGCCGATGCCGCATCGACCTCGGGGCACAAACCGGCGAGGACCGCGCTGTGCGACTATTGGGGCTGGCATATTGATGCGGCCGGTTCGCCGACTTACCTTTACGGCATGACCACTGCCACCACCTGGACCCCTTGCGAGGCGTCGAGCGACGAGATCCTCGCCCGCTACCCCGAGCCGTTGATGGCCCTGGCCCGCGGCGAGTTGCCCGCCTTTGTGCTGCGCCAGCACTACGATCCTGACCACTGCAAGGGGCTGATGCAGCGATTCTACGAGCGCGGCCTGCTCTACGACCCGCACGAGACCGGCACCGGCGCCAGCCGCGTCGATATCGGCACCAGCTTCGGCCGGCTGCGCTCGGACCGCGAGGCCTTCCACGCGCACTCGGCCGAAACCCTCGAGCTTTTCGAGACCCTCTTTGACGGCTACGACGATCCCGTCCGCAGCATGTACGACGCGTTGCAAAGGCTGGCGCCCGGCAAGGAAGTCAAAACCGCGCGCGAGCCCGATGGCCGCCTCTATGGCCCGGCCATTTTCCGCGTCTACCATCGCGAAATCGGCCACGGCCCGCACTACGACTCGGTCGCCAAGCGCTCCAAGTCGTTCGAATACCAGGTCTCGCGCTTTACGCACCAGTTCGCCGGGATTTTGTGCTTCCAAAACCAGAGCGTCACCGGCGAGGGTGGCCGCGGCGAGCCCTATCTGTACAATTGCCCCTATCGCCCCGGGCTCGAAGAACACCTGGGTGCAAAATTCCCCGCCTATGTCGAGCGAAATAATATCGAGCGCGTCCAGGTCCAGCTAGCGCCGGGCGATCTCTACTTCTTCTTCACCGAGAATGTACACGAAGTGCCGTCCATCATCGGCGACCAGCCCCGTGCGGTGTTGGCTATCTTCTTCGCAATGTCGCCCGACGACGACGAGATCTACGTCTGGGCTTGAGCTCCTGTCCCTCCCCGCATACCCCTGCCAGTTAGTATACCCGCACTACCGTTTCCCGCTCGCGTCCCAACCGCGCCTGCACCGCCTCTCTGGTCACCTCATTCTCCGGCCACGTCTCCGGCGCCGCGTGCGACAGCCGCAACAACAGTCGCGCTAACTGCCCCGCGTATTCCTTGGTCTCGCGCACATTGAGCTTGTCGGCACTGTCGGCCGGCTCGTGGTGGTAGTCCGAGTCGGCATGGCGACCGCGGAAACGCCAGCGCCACAGATGCGCCGCGTCAATGCCCTGCCGCAAAAAGGGATAGTGGTCCGAGGTCGCATCGAGTTGCGACATCACGTGGCACTGCAAGCCGTCGCTCATAGTATCTAGATGCGCCTGCACGAAATCGCGTAGGTGGCCAAACGCCAGCACCACGCCCTTCATGTGCCCGGCCGACAGTTCATCGAGGTTGATCGCCAGCCGCGGCTTATCGCCACAGTGTCGCCGGACGTACTCGCTCGCGCCCTGAAATTTCTGCTCTTCCGCGCTATAGGTGGCAAAGCAAATATCCATCCCCGGTGCAACGCCTAACTCGCTTTGCAGTTTCCCCAACACCCGCGCCGTCTCCAGCACCGCGATGGTCCCCGAGGCATTGTCGTTGCCGCCCGGCGTGCCATAGACCGTATCGTGATGGCCGCCCAACATCAATTTCTCTGCCGGCCAGCGCGATCCTTTGATCTGGCCGACCACATTGTGCGCTGGCGCGCTGTAAAACCGGCTCTCCACCGTCAGCCTGAGCTTCTTGCCCTCCCCGGCCCATCGCCGCAATAACCCCCCATGCTCGCGCGATGTCGTCACTGCCGGGCACGGCGGCTCCGCCGTCTCTGGCTCGCGCCAATCCCCCCCGTTGTGGTATTCCACCCGCCGCCCGTCCTTGGAGTCGATCGCCACGATCGCCACCGCGCCAGCATCCGCCAGCCGCTGCAGTCGGATATTGGCCGGCACCGGCGTCGTAAACGGCTCCAGCGCCAGGTGCATCACTGCAATACTCCCCTTGAGCTTGTCCCGCACCGCGTCCAGCGCATGCGGCGTCCCAAACCCCGCATCGACGAGCGGCGCCTCCAGTTTGCACGGCGGACAGCGATTGTAGGGCAGCAGATCGATCGGCATACTCCCCACACTGGCTTCGGCCCGGTCATAAGCCCACGTATCCAGCTCAAATTCCTCCAGTGCCGCTCCCGCCAAACCAGATTCCACAAACTGTCCCCGGATATACTCCGCTGCCTCTTTCTCCGCCGCCGATGAAGCCCACCGTGGTCCGATTTGCTCACATAACACATCCACGTGATCTCTCACTTTCGAACCGGTCCAAGCCTCCCCAAAAATCCACCGATCAATCGCCTGCCAATCCAATTCCATTTTATTACTCCTAGCCAAAGTTGCCTCTAATTACTCTTCCTTGTAATTCGTTGACAATCCCCCCCAATATAGATAAGGTTTCACAAACCAAACCGAAACTTTCACAACGACCCTGATCCAAACCGTCAGCCGCTAACAAACCAATGAATATCAAATCCATCCGCGCCTTCGCCATCGACCCCTCCCGCGCCCAAAAAAAACATCCCGCCGCCTACAAACGCCAGGACCGCCAGCCCGCCGGCCCCTTGGACCGCTATGCCGACTACCGCAGCCAGCGCTCCCTGGGAGGCCACCCGTGGAAGAACGCCGCCTGCATCGCCGAAGCCGAAGATGGCACTCGGGGCTTCGGTATGACCAATACCGGTGGTCCGGTGCTCTCGATCATCAACGACCACTTCCGGCCCCACCTCGAAGGCCAGAACGCCATGGCCACCGAGCGCCACTTCGACCTCATGATGCGCCTGGCCGCCCCCTACGGCATGCAGGGCCTGCCGGCCATGGCCATCAGCGCCGTCGATCTTGCGCTGTGGGACCTCAAGGGCAAATTGCTCCAGCGCCCCGTCTACGAGTTGCTCGGCGGCAAGCAGAAGGACAAAATCTTCTGCTACGCCACCGGCTTCGACCTCGAGTGGTATCTCGAGCTCGGCTTCAAGGCGGTCAAGCTGCCCATGCCCTACGGCCCGGCCGACGGCATCGAGGGCCTCAAAAAGACCGAGGAAATGGTAGTCGAGGCCCGCAAGACCATCGGCGACGAAGTCGAGCTAGCGCTCGACTGCTGGCTGGCGCTCAACGTCGAATACGCCGTGCGCCTGGGCGAGGTGCTCAAGCCCTACAACCTCAAGTGGATCGAGGACTACCTGCTGCCCGACGACTGGGACGGCTTCGCCGAAGTCCGCAAACGCCTGCCCGACCAGACCCTGGCTACCGGCGAACACTGGTACCTGCCCCCGGCCTTCGCCTTCGCCGCCCGGCGCAAACTCGCCGACATCTTCCAGCCCGACCTGTTGTGGGCCGGCGGGCTGACCGCCTGTGTCCACATCGCGCACATCGCCGAGGCCAACGGCCTGACCGTGGTCCCGCACGGCGGTATGAACTGGCCCTATGGGCAACATCTGGTCTCGGCGCTGCCGGCCACCACCTGGGGCGAGCGCTCGGGCGGGGTGTCCCCGCGCGGCGTGCCGCTTACCGAGACTGTCGCCCTGCCCGGCACCGCCGTTATCGAGGACGGCTTTCTCGCCCCCAGCGACGCACCGGGCTTCGGCATTGACCTAGCCGACGCGTGGCTGGAGAAAGTCACCGTATGACGCGTGCCCTGTCGCTGGTCGCACTCTGGATTTTACCCCTCCCGGCCGAAGAAATCCGCTTCGACAGCGCCCGCGACTGGAATACCTGGAATTTGCCCGCCGGCATTGTCGAGCCCACGCCCGACGGCCGCCTACAGCCGGTGGCTATCCGCCGCGGCATCGACGCCACAGCCAACCTCGCGGCCTTCGGCGGCGGCATCCACCAGGCTGGCTCCAATCGTCGCAGTGCGAGCCGGGTCACAGACGGCGACCTCGCCACGGGCTGGGGGCCCAATCCCGCCGACCCGCCTGCGGATTGGTTTCTCGACCTCGATCTCGGCCGCGGCGTCTTCGCCACCCGCGTGGTCCTGCACTTTGCCCCCGATGCCCCCCCCTTCCAACTCTTCGATCTGCTGCTCTCCACCGGCGAGCCCCAGGTCAACGAGAGCAACACCTCCTTCAACGACGTGCTGATCTTCCGTACCCAGCACCGTTTCAAAGAAAATTTGGACCACCGCGTCGTCTTCGAGCTCGACCAGCCCGACCACACGCCGATCCGCTACGTCCGGGTCAAGAATCTGCTGGCGGTGGAAGGCGCACGGTTGACTGAAATCGAAGTCGAGGCCTTCGGCGACAACCTGATCCTCAACCTGCTCAAGCGCTCGGGCACTATCCATATCGAGATCGGCGAGGACGCAGACGACGACGTACCGCTGGGCAACGCCATCCAGCTGGCCGATGGCGACTTCTTCAGCCGCTTCCGCTACGGCCGCGCGGTGCGCAGCCCCGAGGATGTCTGGGGCGAGATCACCGTCGATCTGGGCGCGGTCTACTGGATCGATTGGATCCGCATGGTCAGCGGCATCGTACCGCGACCCTTCAGCCGACGCGGGTCGGCGGTGGGCAATATCGGCGAGCGGGCGCTGTCGTTGCGCCGTTTTGACTTCAACCTCTACGAGGTGCTGACATCCGACGGTGCGCTGTCGCCCGACGGCAGCTTCATCTGGGACCGCAAATTTCTCGATCGCCGCTCCAACACCAACCGCCAGCAGGGCTTCGCCGACCACGCCTTCCAGCCGACCGCGACCCGCTTTTTGCGCATCAACTGGCTGATTTGGGATGCTAATTGCGACGGCAATTGCGGCGCGGCCTCGGGCATTATCGAAGAGCTGATGGTCTACGGCGAGGGCTTTCCGCGCGAGGTGGATTTCGGCTCGGGCTTGATCGACCTAGGCACCGACAAGAATATCACCGCCCTGCGCTGGGGCGCCGATGTGCCCACGGGCACCGCCCTCGAGATCCGCTCGCGCACCGGCAACGAGCTCAACCTCGACATCACCTATCACGACAAAAACGACAAGGTCGTCACCGCTGCCCGCTACGAAAAACTCATCCCCTCGTTCCGCGGCCGTATTGACACGGCCTTTTCCGCCGGCGGCGACTGGAGCCCATGGAGCCGCATCTACTCGGCCTCGGGCGAGGCTTTTCTCTCGCCCTCGCCGCGCCGTTATCTCGAGCTCGACGTGCGCCTAACCTCAGATGACCCTGCTGTCGGGGCTGCGCTCGATTTTGTCGCCATAGATTTCTCGCCGCCACTGGCCAGCGGCGTATTCGGCGAGATTTTCCCCTCACAAGTAGAGCCGGGCATCGAACGCGAGTTCAGTTATTATTTGCGAGCGCGCTCGACGCCACGAGGATTCGAGCGCATTTCCCTCCAAGCGCCCAGCGAACTTCGCTTTATCGAAGCCGTGGTCGATGGCACGGCACTGGATGTCACCACCACGGACACCATATCGAAGATGAGCGCAGCGCGCAGCGATCGAGCCGCCACTGGCCTGACCATCGATTTCCCCCGCCCCATCCGCAGCCGCGAACTGGTCGAGTTGCGCTTCGCCACCGCCGTCTTCCGCCAATCCACCCGCTTTTCCGCCTTCCTCGAAGACGGCGCGACCCGCCAGCGCGTCGATCCCGGCGACGCCAATGCGGCCATCGCCAGCAATTCCGACATCGTTCGCCTGCCCGTCGGCAGAGACCTGCTGGCCAACCTGCAGCTCGACACGCACATCATCACGCCCAACGCCGACACCATTAACGACGAGTTGCTGCTCAGCGTCGATCTGGTAAATGTGCTGGAGCCCCGCCCCCTGCGCCTGCGGGTCTACGATCTGTCGGGCCGCATCGCCTTTGAGCGGCGAGAACCGGCACGAGCGGGCCGTCAGGCCATTACCTGGGACGGTACCGACGGCGCAGGTAGCCGCTTGGCGCCCGGCGCATATGTCCTCGAACTGCTCATCGAAGGAGACGCGCTGCAGCAGAGCATACGGCGCGTCGTTTCTGTGGTATATTAGAAATATGCGCCAATACGCAGGGCAATAATCTGGGATATCACTATGACGGACGACCGGAGGATCGACCCCCGCTCGCTGATTATCGGTTTTCTCTGCGCTGTAATCATCCTGCTGCTTTTCGCCCTGGCCAACGCCAAGAAAGAAACAGCGGCCGTTGCGCCGCCGGCCCAATCACCGGCCCCCACCGGCTATATCGACCGCTTCCAGCAAGAACAGATGGCCGCCCGCACCATCGAGCAGCGCATCGAGTCGATGCTCGACAAGCTGATCGGCAGCGACCGCTCGCTCGTCCGCGCCCGCGTGGTGCTCAACGACGACGGCAGCGTCCAGCGTCAGCACATTGCGCTCAGCGTCGACAAAACCAGAGTCGTCCAGGATCCGAATATCGGGGAGTACGTTGAAGAGAATCGCACGGCTGAGGAAATCGAACAATTGGCCCAAATGGCTCGGGAGGCCGCCGGGCTCGACGCAAACCGGGGCGACGTCATCACCGTCTTCGCCATCAACTTCGACAGGACTCAGGAGATCGTCGCGCGCGAGGAGGCCAAGGCCCATGCCCGCGAGCACTTCTGGACCGAGGTACCGCTCTTCGCGCTCTTGCCCCTGATCCTCTTTCTCTTCCTGCGCTGGCGGGTTCACCGCAAACCCGATTCCGACCTCGCCGGCTTCTTCGCCCGGCCCGACAATCGGGCCGGACTTATGGTCGCGTCTGGACTATTCTTGTGCGCTGGCGCGCTGGGCTACTGGGAGCATCTCCCGCGCTATGGGATGGTGGCGATACCCGGGGTCTGTCTGCTACTGGCTGGCCTGTACCGCGGCTGGGTCATTCTCGCGGGAACCCAACCCACTGACCGTACACCTTGAGCCAAACACGCATCCCCCTCGCCCTGCTGGGCCTGCTGATCTTCACGGCCGTCCTGCTCCGCGCCGGCCTCACCCGCGCGCTTGTCGACGACCTCTTTGGCAACGAACCACCGCGGCCCGTGCAACTCCGCGTCTGGGACTGGTGGAGCCCGGCCAGCAATGAGGAATACGGCCAGTACTTCGAGGCGATAGAAAAAGCCTTCGAGGCGCAAAACCCCGACGTCGATATCGTCTACCAGATCGTCCCTTTCGGCAACTACGTGCAGAAGCTCTCGACCGCGATGGTCGGCTCCACCCCGCCCGACGTGTTCCAATCGTCGGTCTACTGGGCCGAGGGTTTCTACCAGCGCGGCATGCTGCGCCCGCTCGACGACCTGCTCGCTGCCAATGCGACGGCGCCGGGCCCCCAGCGCGTTACCGAAGAGATGTTCCTGCCCTCGGCCTGGCGTCACAACCAGGCTCGCGACGGCACGGTCTTCGGCGTGCCGCAGATCATCGACGCCCAGTGCCTGCTGTGGAATCTCGACATTCTCGAACGGGCGGCTGTGCACGACGAGGAGGTCCGTGCCCTTTTCGCCCGCCGCGAAGACGGCACCATAGACTACGACCGCCTGCGGTTTGACGCGGTCGAAGACTGGGACCACTTTCGCCGTCTGACCCACAAACTCACCCGCCGCGGCGCCGATGGCCAGATCACACAGGCCGGCTTCGTCATCAACGCCTATGGCGGCGGGGCCGGGATGTTCTCACCGTGGCTGGCCGCCAATGGCGGGCGCTATCAGGACGGCGATGGTTCACGTGCTCTATTCGCCGGCGCATCGGGTGTCGAGGCGTTGCGCTTTATGGCCCGGCTCTACTGGGAAGACAAAGTCTGCCCGCCCTTCCGCCGGCAGATTTCCGATTCCGAGCTCTTTCAGGAGGGCAAGGTAGCCTGCATGGTCGCCGGTACCTGGTCGGGCAAGGACATCACCCGCAACACCCTGGGCTGGAACCGTTTCGCTAAGACCGCCTTCCCGCCGGGACCGCGCGGCAGCGGGCAGAAGACCGTGACCTGGGGCAATATGCTGGTCGTCACCCGCCGCTGTCAGAATGTCGATGCGGCCTGGCGCTACATCCAGTTCGTCTGCGGCCTGGAGGGCAATGTGCTGCGAGCTGAAATACTTGGCTACAACGGGCCGCGACGGGACTTCTACGATACCGAGCAGTGGCACCGGGCCAAACGAGAACGCCCCTACCTTTCGAATGTCAAGCAGATCTGCCTGGCCGGCGACAAGCTGCGCCACACCGAAATCATCGCGGTCAACCACCAAGTCAATCCCGTGATCGAGACGCTGCTCCTGCGCTTCCCGGACATAGAAGCGGGTAAGGGGCCCCACGCCTCGCTCGAGGCCGCACTGGCCGAGGCCGAGCGCAACGCCAACGGCGTATTCCGCCGCTACAACGAACAGGTCGCACGCTGGGAGAGCCGCTGATGCGCGCGCTGGTGCCGTACCTCTATATCGCCCCGGCCTTCGCCGTGACGCTGGTGTTCAGCTTCGTGGCCATGGGCATCAGCTTCTGGGCCAGCCTGCACCACTACGACGCCTTCGCCGGCGCCTCGGAGTTCGCCGGTCTCGCCAACTATCGCCGCGCGCTCTTCGCCGCCGACAGTTACTTCTGGCTCTCGCTCAAGAACACTGCCATCTATTCGGCGATGAGCGTGGTCGGGGTGCTGGTCACCGCGTTGCCGCTGGCGCTCCTGTGCCAAAAGGCCCGCCGCTACCAGGCGCTGTTCCGCACGCTCTACTTCTTGCCGTCGATCACCCCCGGGGTGGTGCTGGCGCTGGTGTTTTACCATCTGTTCGGCGTCTGGGGTCAACTCCTCGACAATGCCTGGACCTCGCTGCCGGCACTCGCGCTCTTGGGCGTGTGGTCGGGCGCCGGTTACAATATGGTCATCTTCCTAGCCGGTCTGACCGAGATCCCGCAGCACTTCTACGAGGCCGCAGAGATCGATGGGGCCGGGCGCTGGCACCAGTTCCGCCACGTCACCGTGCCGCTATTGCGCAACACCCTGGTCTTCGTCACGGTGATGACGGTGATCAATTCCTTCCAGGTGTTCACCTCGGTCTACATCATGACCCAGGGCGGGCCCGAGCGCAGCACCGAAGTTATCGCCTACACCATCTTCATCAACGCCTTCGCCGTCGCCGGGCAGATGGGCTACGCCTCGGCGCTGGCCTGGCTGTTGTTCGCGGTGGTTTTTGTCTTCGTCTTTATTCAGATGCGGGTTTTCCGCTCGCGGAGGATCTATGACGAATAGGGGTTCAACCGTCGCCCTGGTCGCAATGATCATCGGGGCCGTCATCATGGTCTACCCGTACGCCTTCATGCTCGGCTCCTCGTTCAAGACCCGCAAGGAATTCGCCGAAGACCGCCAGAGCTTGCTGCCCGCCCGCTACCAGCCCGCACACATCCTCGCTTCTTTGCGCGGCGAGGAAAGCGCCCGCGACTGGCCCGGCGCCGATTGGCCCCTCTACCAGAACTACGTCGACGCCATCCGCTACGGGCAGGTCGATCGCTACCTGGCCAATAGCTTTATCTACGCAGTGCTGATCACCGGTGCCCAGCTCTTCTTCAATGTCCTCGCCGCCTACGCCTTCGCGCGAATGGCGTTCCGCGGACGCGACCTGCTCTTCGCGCTGCTATTGTCGACGATGATGGTGCCGCCCGCCGTTTTATTAGTGCCCAACTTCATCGTCGTCCGCGACCTCGGCCTGGTCGATACGCTGTGGGGCATCCTGCTGCCGGGCTTCGCCGGCGCCTTCGGTGTGTTCCTGCTGCGCCAGGCTTTCCTCAATATCCCCGCCGAGCTCGAGCAAGCTGCGCGCATCGACGGCTGCGGTTCGTGGGGCATATTGTGGAATGTCGTATTGCCCCTGTCTAAACCGGCGCTAATCACCCTGGGGCTGTTTACCTTTATGGGCGCCTGGAATATGTTCGAGTGGCCCCTGGTCGTACTGAGCAATCAGGACTACTATCCGCTGACAGTGGGCCTGAGCTTTTTCCGCGCCGAGACGAGTTCGGACTGGCCGCGCATCTTCGCCGCCAGCGTCATGGGGGCCGCACCATTAATCGCGCTCTTTCTCGCGGCACAGCGCTATCTGGTCGGAGGGATCAGTTTGAGCGGAATGAAGACGTGAAGCAGTAAATATCGCTTCGAAATGACTTTTAGGTGCTAGCCCCGGGGTGTACGGCAAACAATCCACATAACCGTAACCCGGCATCAGTCCGCAGTTTTGCGTGTCGCGCCTATCGCAACAAAGTCATCTTCCGCGTCAGCACCAGCCTGCGCCCTGCCCCATCCACCGCCTCCAGCCGGTACAGGTAGACCCCGCTCGCGACCGGCCGTCCACGTCCGTCGCGCCCTTCCCAGCGCACCGCGTGTTCCCCGGCCGCCCGGGCGCCGGAAGCCAGCACCGCGATCTCCTGCCCGAGCAGATTGTATACCGTCAACCGGATCTCTCCGGCCCAAGGCAGCGCGTAGCGCACCACGGTCATCGGATTGAAGGGATTGGGCGCGTTCGGATACAGCGCGAAATCTGCCGGCAGCGCCTGCTCTGCCTCGACCGAGGTCGGCAGCTCGGGCGGCGGCTCTGCGCCGATGGTAAACCACCGGGGCAGTTGCGCGCCGCGAGCGTAGGGGGTCGATGGGCCCGCCGCGCGCATCTTGTCTTCGCGCAAAGGCAGCCGTCGCAGCACCCGCACCCCGCCCTCCAGCCGCTGGAACACCAGCTCCGAGTCGTCGGGCGAATACTGCGGATGGCCGATGCTATCGGCATTGCGCTCGACCAGTGCGACTGTGCCGCGGAACAAATCAACCGCCCAGATCTCACCGCTCTCAGTGTCGAAATCCACCCGATCGAAGGTGAAGAAGTTGTCGTTGGTCTGTGCAAAGGACGGATTGCCGAGGCTGATATTGGGCGGCTGTGCGGGTAAGACCGGAAAGATCAATTCGTTGTCGACATCGAGCACATTGATGCGCCAAAACGATAGCGCGGTGCTGTCGCCCTCGACGCTGTTGAAGGCGTCGAAGAGCACGCGCTCGCCCGCGTGGTCCCAGTCGAGCGCGTCGGCGAAAAGCGTGACGTAGGCGCGCACGTCGCGCTGAGTGGTGGGATTGTAGAGGCGCACGGCCTTGCCGCCGGCCGGATCTTCCATGTCGAGAATGTAAAGCGTCGAATCGCGATGGACCGTCACCGCCGCCAGCCGCTTGCCGTCGGGCGACAGCGCGATCGAGGCCCAGTCGCCGCTGCCGCTGACCACCTGCTCGCCGCTGCCGTCGGAGCGGATCGCGCGAATGAAATTGTCGGCATCGACGAAGAGAATGGTGCGACCGTCGCCGCTTATGGCGATGGGATTGCTGGTGCGGGCAAAAACTTGGGTCGTCGTCAGCTGCACAATATCTCGCTGTCCGGCGAGCTCTGGCCGCGCCAGGATCAGGCTATTGTCCCCCGCCTCGTCGTTGACCACCGCGATCCATTCGTCGCCCACCACCGGCGCGCGATCGACCGGCGCTTCGGCGTATGTGCCGCCCGCAATACCCACCGCGTCGAAGGCATCCGCCACCGCCCGCGCCTCCGCGCCGTCGGCGCCGTAGAGGTCTGCAGTCGCCTGCAGCGCGGCCAGCCGCATATCGACAAAAGTGGCCTGGGTGCTGAGGTAGCGGCCCTCGAGGATGCGGTAGTAGATCTGCTCGGTCTTGTCGCGGCCGATGGTCGCGGCAATGAGGAAACAGGCGCGATTGGGAATGCCGCTGTTGATGTGGACCCCGCCATTGTCCTGGGTGATGTCGAGGCTTACGAACTCGTCCATGTGCGCGGGCTGCCAGAAAGGGTCGCCGCGTGAGCCCCCATTGTTGGGATCGGCCATATCTCGCATCGCGCCGGACGGGAAAAACCGCGCCTTGACGATATCCTCGCCCAGATGCCAGTCGTCGCGATCGACCATCGCCGCGAAGACGTCGGCGAAAGACTCGTTGAGCGCACCCGACTCGAAGCGATAGGCGAGATTGACCGTGCGCTCGATGACGCCGTGGGTCATCTCGTGCGCCGCCACGTCGAGCGCCCCGGCCAACGGCGAGAAAACGTCCGCCCCGTCGCCAAAGGCGACAAAGGCGCCATTCCAGAAGGCATTGTCCATAGGCCGGCCCTGGTCGCCGACGTGGATCAACGCGGTGACCGTCCCGCCCCGGCCGTCGAGCCCGAGCCGCCCGTGGGTGTTGAGAAAGTATTCGAAGACCCGACCTATGTGCGCGTGCGCCGACACCGCGACGGGATCGGCCCAGGTGTTGTCGGTAGACATTACGTGGAAAAGCCGGCTGCGGCGGTTGAGGCTGCCGCCGCGCAAATCGAGGGTCACCAGTGCCCCGCGCGGGCGGTTTAAAAGATCGGGCTGCAGCGCCGCAAACGACGACCGCGAGCCGTCGAGCATGTAGAAAGTGCCACCCGTCTCGTAGACATTGAACGACTGTACCGCGCCCTTGAGATCGACGCCACGCCCTGTGCGCGGCCCCTCGGTCTGGGTGTTGTTGTAGGCCTCGACCACGCGGCCGTCCACAGCATCGACGAAGTAGTGCCAGTGGTCGCGCATATTGGGGCGGATAAGCACCCGCCAGACGGGGCGATATACGCCGTCGATCTGGCGCAGGAACTGTTTGGCCTCCGGCCCCTCGTAATCGAGCAAGGCGCGCACGCTGGTGCCGAGTGCCTCCAGCACAACGCGTTTTTGCAAATCCGCGCGGGCGATCTCCACCGCCGCCGCACGCCCCAGCACCGCCGGGGCAACCCGGGTAGGCGTGGGTGCATAACGCCCGTTGAAGGCGTACGGCCGCCCCGCCGGATCCAGATGCACTACCATATCCCCGCCCCATACCGGCACGCCCCCTGCACGCTGCCGAAATTGCACGTGATGGCGGCCGCTGCGATCGCGCGTCGCGCCGTATTGTTCCAGCTCCTCGCGGGGGTTGTCGAGTCGGAACAATTGCCGGTGCGCAGCGACGAAGTCCAGCGCCAGCGCGCCGGGGTCGGCGATCTCCACCGCGGCGACCTTGCCGGTCGCGGGCGGTGCCGTCATAAAGGTGGGAGTGCCGTTGGAGCCATCGCGCCGTATGCGCCAGCCCGGCAACACCGCTGCAGGGGAAGTCGTCGGCTTAGCGGCCGCGCGGGATGTCAGGGCCTGGTGCAAGCGCGCACTCAACCGCGCGAGGGCTTCCTGCCGGACGACCGATCCCGCCTGTGGCGCGCGAGTTGCCGCCTTGACCTGCCACTGTTCGGCGAGCGAAGGTACCTGGGCCGCAGCAGTGTGCAAACCGCCGATGCAAGTACACGATGCCGCAAAAAGAATAAGGCGTCTCATGATGATTCACAGGGGCCTGGCGAGGGCGGCGTGCAAACCGCCGATAAGCTTCACTATCGCTCATAGGTCGTCTTGCAGACTCAAGGAGCCGGCCGGAAGTTCCAATACAGACCGGGAAAATTTTGCCAACGGGATGCCGATCGCGTTTTGCCCCTATCCGGGATACCAGATCTTGCGCGGATCGTCCTCGGCGCGCTCGTACTCCCACGCCGCGTCAATCAATTTTTCCAGATCGTACTGCGGCCGCCACCCCAGCAAGAACTTGGCCTTGCTATTGTCGAGCCAGGTCCGGTGGCTCTCGGTTTTGATATCCACGCCCGGCAAACCTCTGGTCACATAGAGATATTTCGCCATCTCGCGATAATCCACCGGCTCGTCCATGCAGATGTTGAACAACTGCTGCCGGGCCCCCGGGCAATCGAGCGCCGCCATCACCGCCTCGGCCAGATCCTCGACGTGGACGAAATTGCGCAGCACCGGCTCGCCAGCGGGATCTAGCATTACCGGCACCGCGCCGCTGGCGACATATGCGTCGGCCCGCTCGGCCCCCACCAGATCGCGCCAGCGCGGCCCCCCGAACACATCCTCGCCGAATGACAGCGCAAACTTGAAGTCGTCCTTCTCCATAATCCACGGCGCGCGCAGACAGCAGCCGTTGAAGTCGTATTGGATATAGTATTGTTCAAGCATCACCTCTTCGAGCACCTTCGATAGCGCGTAACACCCCGGGTAGGCGCTGTGCTTCTGCGCCTCAGTCACCGGCACCGGATGCGGGTAGACAAAGTGCCCCATCCCCGCGTCGCCGCCGATGAGAATGAACTGCTCGAAGGACGGCGATTCCCGGCACTCTTCCAGGAGCCAGAACATGCCCTTGATCGCCACGTCCATGATATCGGCAGGCGTCTCCTTACAGGTGGCCAGATGCACCACGTGCGTCGTGCCTGCCACCGCGCGGGCCACATCGCCGCGCTCCGCCATCGAACCCCGCACCACCTCCAGCCGCTCGCCCTCCTCCAGCAGCCGATTGTGGCAGAAGGCGCGGATTTTCGCGTCCTGCCAGGCTGGGTCTGCCACAAAGCGGCGAATGAAGTTCTGCCCGACCTTGCCGGTAGCGCCGGTAACCAGGACGACCTTGCCTTCCTTCACGACAACTCCGGTAGCTTGAGGGCGAGGCTGCCCTGATTGAGCTCGTTGAATTTCTCCTGCAGTGTGCGCTGGCTGAAGAAATGCGATTCGTCGTAGAGGTAATCATAGCGCCCGTCGCGCCCCAGACCCATTTTTAGCGCGGTGGCGTTGATCTCGTCGATGCGCGGATAATCGGGCCATAGTACGCCGTGCTGGCAATAGGACACGTCGATAAAATAACGGGGCCGGTCCTCGCCGCCGGGCTTGGGCCGCCGCGCATGCCACAGCGCCGAATGCACGATAATCGCCGAACCAGGCGGCAACTCATCGACAGTCAGCGACCCTGGCAAATCCTCGGTTGCGAACAATCGCAGCCCGCCATTGCCAATGACCATATTTTGCGACTGCGGCAGTACCAGCAAATCGCCGATCTCGCCGTTGAGCCCGTTGAGATAGTAAAACACGTGCACCATCAGATGCGAGCGATTGGTCTGCGGAAATTGCACGTAGTCCTGGTGCCAGTGCACGCCGCCATTGCCGGGATCGTGCCGCGTCGAGTGGATATGGTGCATCGAATACTTGTCGCCCATCAGCACATCGAGCTTGTCCATCAGCGGTGGGTGCGAGGTCAGCAGACCCATCTCGCGGTATGAAACCAACAACCGGTTGTCCCCGGCCTCCCGATGCCGTATCAGTTCGTCGACTTCTTCGATCAGTCGCTCGTTGAAGTCGCTCGCGATAAATCCCGGTAGCACCAGATACCCCTCGCGGTGGAAAAATTCGGCGTCCTCGGCNCCCAGTGATTCGTTAGCTACTGCCTCGCTCATACGTTTTTCCCCTTAGATAATACCTCAAATGCATATCACCAACTCAACGACCGGCNGCCCAATCGCCCGCNNNACCGATCCCACGGAAACGCAAATGTGACCCCATTTGCATAGCGCTTCATCTCAATCTCCAGCGTCGCCCCCGCGCCCGGCGCCAACTNCACCNCAAACGACGAATCATCNACCGTCGTCTCCTTNCCCCCCACCTTCACGCTCGCNAACTGGTGCTCTGCATAGGCCCCCCCCTGCACCACCACGTCCTTGCCCTCGACCGGATCGGTATTGACCAGCGTCAGCACCATCGACTCGTCTTCCAGCTTCTCCACCAGCGCGCCGACGCCCTCGGGCATGCCAGCTCGCCCCGCGCGCGGGTCGAAGTAGCGCACCCGGCAGTGCAGTGGCCCGCCGTGTCTGGGCGTCAAGCCGCCCATCATCAACTGGGTCAGCCCACCGGGGATCGCCGGGTTGAATGGATTGGGATTGTCAGACAATCTCGTGTCCGGGGTCGTCGGGTCGTTGCGCACCTTTTCCATTTGCCCACGCAAACGCTCGAAATCGGCCTGTAGCGCCACCTCGGGATAACTGCTGTTGTTTCCCTCCAAGTAACCGAACCACCCNCCCGCAGCGTCAAGACGGCCCAAATCGGCCTTGTCCATCGACCAGTANTANACCTCCTGNGCCCCCTGCGAATACGGGCTCGGGCTAAAATCGTACCAGCCCTCGTCGCCGTGCATATGCGGGTACTGCATCTGCCCGTCGATCTCCTTGCCCTGCGCGTTGATCGCGTCGATCATCTGCCGCCATGTGTCGACGTACTTCTGCTCGCCCGACATTAGCAGCGCGTTGCCAATACCCGACACCCCCAGACCGACGGTGTTGCGGCTCGACAAATTCCCGTTTTGCGGGACCACCACCGTGAACGCCCAGCCATAACAACCTCCGTACCACTTGCCGTCGCACTCGCCGCCGATACTGCCATCGAGCCCGATATTGCTCGGCAGAATCCCGTCGTTGTCGCGGGCGCGCTGGCACCAGGCATCGACATACTCGAGTACCCAGTCGCTATACTCGCCCTCGCCGGTCAACGCCGCGGCGTTCAGGCCCAGCGTCGTTGCCACCATATTCGACGGATGGTCGCCGGCAACATCGGTATAGTCCTCGAAGTGCGCTAGCATTTCCTCAAAGGTGCGCTCGCCGTGCAGCGGGATAAAGCGCTCCTGCACCTCCTCCAGCGGGTCGCCGGCCCAGTCGAGCGCGGTGGCCTTGCGCAGCATCGGCCCGCGGCTGCCGTTGATCAGGCTCTTGATAATCTTGAGCTCGGGATCGTAGTTGGGCGCCTGCGGATCGTNACCCATATAAAAGCCGGCGAAGCGTCGCACCCTGGCTTCGAACTCCTTTTCGCGCGGATTCATCAGCCCGTGCAGGTTAAACGTGGTCAGGCCCTCGCCATTGTGTACCCAGTCGAACATCACCGGAAACTCGCGNTAGTACATCCCGTCGCGGGCAAAGGGCACCTCGGTGGTCTTGGCCTCGGTGTACTGCTTCAAATGCCCCTCCCACGCCAACTGGCACATGTCGTAGAGCTGGCTGGCGCCGCCNAGGGTGTAGAGTACCGGCCAGTGCACCAGATTCTCGATCGCGTCATCTGGTCCGTCATTGCCGCCCCAGCGCGCCAGGCACTCGAGATAACCCCGCTCGTCGAAGTACTTGTCGAAAAAAGCCGTACACCCCCGCGTCTGCGCCCGGATCAGTTCCCATTCCAGCACCGCCCAGGCCGGCGGCGGCATCGGCGTATCGATGGTGATAGCACGCGGATTCAAGTGACTCATGATAGCTCCTCAATAGATAAAGGCTCAAAGGCGCCTACCAACGGCCCACGGGACCGCCTTGTGCACCTTCTGCATCTGGCCGAANGGTTTGTGCNAATAGCTGTCGACGTTTTCTGGCTGCGGATCGTTCTCCCGATATTCCATCCCCTAATGAGCACGATCGCCATTNCNGGGTCAACCTGCTGCNACCGCCGCNNGAGCTCGGCGCCGGACATGCTCTCGCACCCCAGATCGACGAGCACGTGCCGGTGGACGGCGTCGCGCAGACCCCCTTCCACAACGGGAAGGCGATGGCGCACGCCGGGCTGCCCAGCTCATACCCCGGCAGGAGATGCGAAAAANCAACGACNGGAATGTGAGGCANTCTATAATGCATAGAACGGTGCAGGGGCTCCAAACGCCTGGACAGCGCCCCGTCGATCTGCTACTTTGCGATAGATCGCAGACGGCCACCACGCCAACCGACAGAGCCCCCATGCCCCTGCAAAATCCCCCCGAGCTATTCGACCAGTTGGTCGCAGATGGCTTCTGCCTCGTCGCAGACCTCCTCGACCCGGACATCCTCTCCCGCCTGCGCCAGACCACCGACCAGCTCCTCGACGCCCAGAGCGAGGAGAAGAACGACGAGCAGCGCTCCACCGGCAGCATGATCGACGTCGGCGTCCACCCCATTTTCGCCGAACTCGTCGCCCACCCCGGCGCCCGCAGCGTACTCACCGCCCTCGGCTGCCTGCGCCCCAAGTGGATGTCCGGCTATGTCATCAGCAAGCCGCCGCAAAGCCCCGCGCTGTTCTGGCACCAGGACTGGTGGGGCTGGAACGACCCGTCGAGCTACACCCCGCTGCCACAACAGCTATTCTTCATGTACTACCTCGTCGATACCACGCCGCACAATGGCTGTCTGCGCCTGTTGCGCGGTTCGCACTTGCAGCGCCACCGCATGCACGACGAAGTACCCGACGCCCACACCGACGAGCTGCGCCGCTTCAGCGACCCCGACCACCCGGCCTACCAGTCGCTCGCCGAGGAAGTCGACGTGCCGGTCAAAGCCGGCGATCTCGTCATCGGCGACTCGCGCCTCCTGCACTCGGCCCACGCCAACAAATCCGACCACCGCCGCACCGTGATCACCCTCTGGTACTTTCCCTATTTCGAATTGCTCTCCGACGGCCTGCGTGCCGCCATTGCCCGCCCGCGCGAATGGACCGGTTGGGACGACGCGGCCCGCACCCGCGTCGCCGACCTCGTGCCGGTCTACTCAGGCGGCGCCGCGCCAGTGGCCTGGAACCGGGAACCGGGCGAACTGTTGCAGTAGCTTACGAACGGCCCAGTGCGCGCTGCGTCGCGCCGGGGTCGTTGGTCAGCACCGCGTCGCAGCCGAGGAGTTTGTAATACCACAATCGCTTGTCGGGGGTGGGATCAAGCGGGCATACGGGCTGGCCCCGCCAATGGGCCATCAGCACGTAGAGCGGATTCAAAAACAGCAGCGGCCACGCCGGCCCCAGCAACTCGACGCCACCCTTGGGCACCAGCCGCGTATAGGTGATGTAGCCGGCCGGTAGGTCGCAGCCCGCAGCCTCCCCCTGCTGCTTGACGGCCTGGACCCGCGCCGCAGTAAAGCTCAACAGTACTACTCCATCGCTGCGCCCGGCCGCGGCGATGGCCGCGACTAGCCGCTGTCCCGTTTCCGGAGCGAGAAAATCGTCGGCCTTCAGCTCCAGCGCCACGACGATCCCAGCCGGCACCAGCGCAAACACCTCATCGAGGGTGGGCACGCGCTCGTCGGCGTACTCGGGCCAGCCGGCGCCAGCCGACAGCGCTTTGATCTGCGCCAGCGTCATGTCCCGCACAGCGCCGCGGCCATTGGTGGTTCGGTCCACCGCGGCGTCGTGGATACAGACAAAATGTCCGTCGGCCGTAACGTGAAGATCCGTCTCTATGACATCGGCTCCATCGTCGACCGCCCGCTGGAACGCCGCCAGCGTGTTCTCCGGGCAATGTACGAGATTGCCGCGGTGCGCCATCACATATGGTCGGAGTTTGCCGGGTATTTCGAGTTTGCCCATCGCAGGCGCGCCCTTTCCATTGCCCATGCTCGTCGGGATACGCCAGTGCAATGTCCGCTATTGCCCGATTGCTGGCAAATGAGCCCGGGAACGGAGAGGATCGTCCATTGACAAGCAGCGCCCTGGTCGGTATCTATTCAGACCGACTTCTTTAAGACGCCATTTGCCCTATGGAAAAACCGCCCTACCCCCAGCACCTCAATCTCGACCTCACGCCCGAACTGGCACGGGACGTGGCCTTCTTCCGCAAGTGGGGCTATCTCGTCGTCGACGACGCCATCGACCAGCAACAGGTCCGCTCACTGCGCGCGGCCCTCAACAAGACCTTTAAGCGCCGGGGCGAGCAGTTTATCCACCAGCTGCTGGAAGAGGATAAACGCTTCGAATTCCTGCTCGACAACGCGCCCGTCTTTACTCGTATGCAAGCCATATTGGGCACTTGCGTCCAGCTCCACAGCGCCACCGCCCGCGTCACCGAGCCCGGCCAGGAGGACCAGAACTGGCACCGCGATGTGCCCTGGCCCGTCGATCCCGACGGCACGCCCTACGGCGCCTTGCCCGGACAAATCAACTGCGGTTATTATCTAGACGAACTCACCGGCGACAATGGCGCCATCGTCATCGTCCCCGGCAGCCACCGCGCGCTGTTCCGCCCGCCCGAGGGCCACCCGCGCTTCCCCGAGGAGCAGCGGGTCATGGCCAGGCCGGGCCAGGCGGTGATGTTCGACGGCTGCCTCTACCACCGCGGCGCGGCCAACAACTCAAAAAAGACGCGCCGCGTCTGCCTGATGTGCTACCAGACCGCCTGGATGAAATCACGCGAGCCCTTCGACGGCCCCTTCGCGCAAAAGATCCGCGCCAAGGGCACCGACCAGCAAAAGATGCTGATGGGCGCGATCGAACGCTGGTAAAAGGAGAATCCCCATGCTGACCCCCGCACAAGCCGACCACTACAAGACCGAAGGCTACGTCGTCGTGCCCGACTTTTTGAGCTCCGACCAGGTCGCCGCCTTCCTCGCTGAAATGGACTCGGTGAGCGCCGGCAGCACCCTCGCCGATCACGATGCCGCGCGCATGGAAATGGAGCCCAACCAGCCGCCGGACGGCAACCAGGTGCGCCGCCTCTACGAGCCCTGCGGCAATTACCCGCTATTCCGCGAGTTCGCCGACTCCGAGCAGCTACTCGACGCCGTCGAGGCGCTGCTCGGCCCCGACCTGGTCTACCACTACTCCAAGATCAACATGAAACCCGCCGGTGTCGGCTCCCCCGTCGAATGGCACCAGGACCTCTCCTACTACCCGCTGACCAACCGCGGCTCGGTAAGCATCCTGTTCTACCTCGACGACGCCACAGTCGAAAACGGCTGCCTCCAGGTTATCCCGCGCCGCCACCGGGACGACCTGCTCTCGCACAGTACTGACGGCTTCTTCCAGGGCCGCGTCACCGAAGATGTCGATGAATCGCTCGCCGTCCCGGTTCCGGGCGACGCCGGCACCGTCATCTTCATGCATGCGATGACCCCCCACGCCTCGATCGCCAACACCACCGAGCACCCGCGCCGCACCCTGATCCTGAGCTACCGCCGCGCCGACGCCTTCCCCGTCTACGCCGGTGAAATGACCCACAAGACCGAGATCCACGCGCGACTGGTGCGCGGGCAGTTCCCGCAAAAAGCGTTTTTCGAGGACAAGACTTTTCCCATTCCCCTTTACAAGGACGCCATCGTCTCGCTCTACGACCTGCAGGAGCGCTCGCGCAAGGGGGAGATGGCCGCGGGATAAGCCTCTTTATTCTTTTATATGACTTTGTCCCATCTCCCAACGTGAATCGCTAATCCACCGCAGGGCTCCTCGCAGGGCTCACCGTAGCGGCTGGTGCCCCGGATTTCACAGGAAGTGGAATCTGGAAAGCACCCCTCAGAGCTTTGCAGGATTGCAAAGCGAGAATGAGCGAAGGTGAGATCTGCGAGGAGCCCGACCAACTAGCAGAGACCGCCCATGCAAACCCCCATCCGCCTCGGCCTCATCGGCTGCGGCGGCATTGTCCAGCTACAGCACCTCCCGACCCTGCTGGACCTCAACGAGGTCCAGATTGCGGCCCTAGCCGATCCCATCACAGAAAACCTGGCCAAGGTCGCCAGCGCCACCGGCGTACCCCCCGACCGCCACTACGCCGACTACCGCGATATGCTATCGGCCGGTGCCCTCGACGCGGCTCTCATCGCCACGCCGCACCACCTGCACGCCGAGCAGGTCATCGGCGCCGCCGCAGCGGGCCTGGCCGTCATCAGCGAAAAGCCAATGGCCACCTCGCTGGACGAAGCCCGCGCCGTCCTCGCCGCCGTCGAGCGCCACAACGCGACCTACAGCGTCGTCCACAACGCCATATTTACCCCTGGTGCAATCCGCGCCGGCGAGCTCTTGCGGTGCGGCCAATTGCCCGCACCGCAAGTCGGCCGCGCCAAGTCGCTCTTCCCCATGACCGCCGACCGCCACCGGTCTTCGCCCGCCAGAATCTGGCGCGCCGCCAGTGCTTCGGGCGGCGGCTGCATCGGCGACACCGCCTACCACGAGATCTACTCGCTCGAAACCCTGATGGGCTCGCCGGTGCGCTACGTTGAGGCGCGGGTGCAGACCCGCTTCTTCGACCTGGATGTCGACGACGTGGCGCTCTTGCTTTTAGAACACGAAAACGGCGCCATCTCCACCGTCTCCACCTCGTGGGGCATGGCCGGCGCCGGCGCCGGCGAGCTGGGCAACCTCTGCGAGGTCCACACCCGCGCCGATTGCCTGCGCATGGTCGGCCGCGGTACCGCGCTACACCGCCTGGCCCGTGCGACCAACGAGTGGTCCGAAATCCCCCTCGCCGTCACCGACCGCAACCGCACCGGCCACCACGGCTATCTCACCGCCACCTTCGACGCGCTGGCCGCAGGCTCGCCGCCGCCGATCAGCGGCCAGATGGCCTTTCACAACCTCGCCATCATCGAAGCCGCGCGCATGGCCACCGATGCGCGCCGCGCCATCGACCTCACGGAGCTTTGAAATGCGACCCTATATAGACTGCCACAACCACATCGGCCGCACCATCGACCGCGTGCCCCCGGTCGGTCAGAATACCGCCATGTGCCTGACCCGCTTTGCCCAGACCCACATCCACGCCGCCATCTCCATGCCCACCGCGGTGGGCAGCCCCATCGCCAGGGGCATCGTCGATATCCGCCATCAGAACGAGGTCATCGCCCGCGCCTGCGCCGACTTCCCCGGCGTCTTCCCCATCGGCCTGGCCTTGATTGAGGAGCGCTTCGGCAAGCTCGGCATCGAAGAAGCCGAAAAGGCCATGAGCGAGCTGGGCTTGGTCGGCATCGTCGGGCATCCGCCGATCGCCGAGTGGTGTATTCCCTTCGTCGAGGCCGCCGCCGCGCGCGAGGGACTGGTCAATCTGCACATGCACAACCCGCTGATGGACAAGATCGCCGCGATTTTCCCGCACTGCACCTTTATCTCGCACGCCAGTACCTGGGGTGCCGAAAACCTGGCCAAACACGACAATGTCTTCTTCGAGGTCGTGCAGTACCCGGATGGCCCAAATTCGCAATGGGATTTCGCGTGGTTCGCCGACAAGGTCGGGCGCGAACGGCTGATCTTCGGTGCCGATCTGCCCTATTACGACTATCGGGTATTGCAGAAGACTATCGAGGAGGCCCCGATCGACGACGACCTCAAGGACCGCATCGCGCACAAAAACCTAGCAGCCCTGATCAAGCGCTTCAACCCCGAGTGGAGCCTGCCCGAAGCTCCGCCCAAAGAGGTGCGAGTCTACGATCCGGAAGAACTGTGGGCGGTCAATCCCGACAATCCGGTGCGCCTGACGGTCTTCGCCTGAAGAAAATCGGTGTTTCCGAGCACACAATAACCAACTGCAAACCGCGCAGCAGACAGGCAGTCTATGGCGCGTGACCTTGCGCAAAAAACCCATCGCCACCGTCCAAACCTAGCGCGAAGAAAATCATACCGCCAAATGCCGCACCCGACCTAGCCACGCAAAGGAAGATCCCATGGCCGCCCCCACCATCACCAAAATCGAAAATATCCACTTCACCCACCGCATCGAAAACCTCGGTACCGACTACAATGGCTTCAACCAGGTCTACGAACAGGGCGGGGTGACCGAATCGACGCGCTGCATCGTCTGCATCCACACCAGCGCGGGCGTCACCGGCGAGTACATGGGCGGCGCCGTCCCCGCCCATGTCGCCCACTACCTGCTTGGCAAAAACCCCTTCGCCCGCGAGCGCATCTACAACGACCTCAAGCGCGGCCTGCGCCACACCGACCGCACCGCCATCAGCTCGGTCGATGTCGCGCTGTGGGACTTCGCCGGCAAAGTCTACGACGCGCCGATCTATCAGTTGTTGGGCGGCTGGCGCGAAACCATCCCCTGCTACGCCTCGACCTACCACGGCGACGATAACGGCGGCCTCGATAGCCCCGAGGCCTTCGCCGACTTCGCCGAGCAATGCGCCGAAATCGGCTATCCCGGCTTCAAGATCCACGGCTGGGGCAACGCGCCCATCGAACGCGAAATCGCCAACGTGCTGGCGGTTGGCCAGCGCGTCGGCGACCGCATGGACCTGATGATCGACCCGGCCTGCGAATACGAAACCTGGGCTGACGCGCTCAAGGTCGGCCGCGCCTGCGACGAGGCCGGCTACTTCTGGCTCGAGGATCCCTACAAAGACGGCGGCGTCTCGATCTTCGGCCACAAGAAATTGCGCGAGTTGATCAAGACCCCACTCTTGCAAACCGAGCACATCTTCGGCCTGGAACAACACGTCGACTTCATCGTCAACGGCGGCACCGACTTCGTCCGCGTCGGCTGCTACGAGGACGGCGGCATCACCGGCGCGATGAAGGTCGCCCATGCCGCCGAGGGCTTCGGCCTCGACTGCGAATTTCACGGCGGCAACCTCGCCCACCGCCACTGCATCGCCGCCATCCGCAACACCAACTACTACGAACTCGGCCTGCTCCATCCCCTGGTCGATAACACCAAACCGCCCGTCTATCCGCCCGAATTCACCGACGAACTGAAAAACGTCAATGCCAATGGCCACGTGCTGGTGCCGCAAGGGCCCGGATTGGGCGTCGAAATGGACTGGGACTATATTGAGAGGCACAAAAGCGGCGCTACGATATTCGAATAGGCGGGCGTTCGCATCCCAATATTCGGGGCAACTATGCGACAGACCGCGCTCATTTTACCGGCGGCCATCGGGCTGACAGCCTGCGGCGACAACACGGAGTCAACGTGAGGTCGGATAATCTGCTCACCCGCGATCCAGGCTGCGACCGCTGCACCGCGCGGATCGACAGCATCCTGTCCAATCGCACCTATCTCGCAGTCGGCAGCGCCTCCAGAGTGCAGCCCGCCAATTGAAAGGACCCGCGTGTATACCATCCACAACGCAAACCTCACCGTCACCCTTCTGGATCCGGCAACCGACCGCGAGCGCTTCGGCACCCGCTATTGCACCGGCGGTTATATCTTCCAGGTCGCAGACGCCCAAATAGGCCCGCTGCTGTCCGGGCCGACCTATCCCGATGACTTCAATGTCTTCGACGGCCAGGGCATCCCCGACGCCTTCAGCCGCAACCCGCTGCGCGACAAGCCCACCGATAGCGAGGGACAGATCATCGGCATCGGCCGCTGCGACCTCCAAGCCAATACCGTCTTGGAATTCTGCCCCTGGGAGGTGGAACAATCCGACGCCGCCATCACCATGACCACCGAGCAAAGCCTCGGCGGAATCGCACTCCGACTCGTGCGCCACGTCTCGGTTGCCGGTCGCACCCTGCGCTCGCACATCGAGCTCGCCAACACCGGCCAGCACCCGATCCCCCTGAGTTGGTATCCGCACCCCTTCTTCCCCCAGCTCGAGGGCACCGACGAGCTGTGCCGTTTCAATATTCCCATCGGCTTTCCCGACAACGATGGCTTCAAAATCGCCGACAGCGGCTATATCGCCCGCAAAAATTGGCCCTGGGACCAGGCCGGCAAATTCCAGGCCCTCGACCACGAAGCCCCCGGCAATCTCGTCGTCTTCCAGAAGCACCCCGCCCTCGGCCTGATCGCCGCCACCTTGAGCTATGTCCCCGCCTTTTTCCCCATCTGGGGCAACAAAAATACCTTTTCTTGGGAGCCCTTCCTGGAACGGACCGTCTTTCGCGGCCAGACGCTGCGCTGGTCTATTGAGTACGAATTCTAATGCGCGAACAGATCCAGGGCTGGCTCGACAAGCTGCGCCAGGGCACACTGCAAGCAGCCGACCTCCAGGCCGCGCTCGACCAGTCGCCACGCCAGCAACTGCTCTATTTGCAGGCCGCCTCCACCGGCGTCGATTCCGCAGTGCTAGGCATGGCACTGGTATGCGACGGCCAGGTCCACGAGGGACCGCAAGACCCCGCAGACTGGCCCTACCAGACCGTCCTCGCCGCCATCAACGACGGCTGGCGGGTGGTCAAATTTCCCGAGCTGGCGCTGCTATTGCAGGAGGATCAGACCTACGGCCTCGGCTGCGAATTCATCCTGGAGAAACTAGCATGACTCCCGGCACCCACGACTGCGCCCCCACCCTCACCGACGCCCAGGTTTTCGATTTCTGCTGCAAGGGCTATCTGGTACTACCCGCGGTGGTCCCCGATGAGGTCAACCGCCGGGTTATGGACTACGTCAGCACGCACACCGCCCACCAGCCGATGGAGCTATTGACCGCGGAGTGGTTCATCGACGGGATCTTTAAGAATCCGGCGGCCGCCGGCGCCGTGCGCTCGCTGCTCGGTCCCGACTTTAAACTGCCGCAGAATTTCTGCAACCACCGCGTCGAATGCCCGCAGCCACCCCAGGGCTGGCACCGCGATGGGGGATCGATCTACACCGAGCGTCTCGACTACCTGCAGGTCTTCTACTACCCGCAGGACGTGCCGCCCGAATTCGGCCCCACCGAAGTCATCCCCGGCTCGCACTTCCTCCGCTGCAAGGCCAACTACATGGCGCACCTGCGCAGCGTCAAACTCGCCGAAAAAACCACCGCCCCGGCCGGCACCATCTTCCTCACCGTCTACTCGATCTGGCACCGCCGCAGCAGCAGCACCGCCAACGGCATCCGCAATATGTTCAAATACAACTACTGGCGCACCGCGCCTCCGCGCCGCGACTGGCCGAGCGATCCCGATTTCGACCTCTCCTGGCCGCAAACCGGCGGCACCCCCCACTTTGAGCAATTCAAAAACGAGATCGAAGCCGCCCGCATGTATAGCTGGCTCTGCAACGCAGACTACGAGCACACCGGTGGCCAGTGCTGGCCCTGCGGTGCGCCGGAAAAATTGGATTGCGACCAGGAGGGTTTGCCGCAGGGATTGCGCAGGCATGGGTAGTGGTTGTGGAGTACCCGCTTGTGCGCGGTCGAGTCGCGGGGGGCACCTCTGCGCTCATTCTCGCCCCGCCGGACTGCGGGGGGCTCCAAGGGGTGCCTATCCAGGTTCCACATCCTGCGAAATCTGGGACACCAGCCGCTACAAGTACAAGGAACCCCCCCCGCGACTCGACCTCCGGTGGTATGCGTTGGTACCGTTACTTATACTATTGCCTCCCCCTATATATTGGGTATTCAGAAATAATGATGATTTTGCAGTAACTGCGAAGAGTGTTTAGGGGGTATCCCGCGAGCGGATACCTGTCTTCGCCGCCGCACCGAAGGTGCAGCAGCATGAGCGATGGAATACCCCTCTAAGAGAGCTCACCCACACACGTACCAGCACCGAAAGCCCACATCCATGCAAAAAACCCTCGACGCCAAACTCGCCGACATCCGCCAAAACTCCCGCAGCGACGCCTTTATCATCGCCTACGCCGCCGACTCCGACATGGCCCGCGGCCTGCTCACTTTAGACGAGCGCTCCCGCTCCATCCAGGCCTACTGCGAAGAACTGACAACCATTGTCGAACAGGGCAAGATCGACATCCTACTCACCTCCGTCGCCAATATGGATATATTGGCGCGAGGCGAGCGCCTCTTCGACCACTCGCCGGTCACGCCCGCCATCCGCGCCAACGACACCACCGACATCTGGAAGGTCCGCGGCGCGACCTACGCCGACCACCCCTCCAAACCCTTCGCCACTACGACTATAGAAGAAGCCCAGTACGGCACCCTCAACCCCGCACCCGACCAACAGCCCGACGTCGATCTCGGCCTCTACTCGGTCACCTTCAACAACGACCTCGAAGCCGATTGCTACTCGCTCGAGTGCTTCAAGGACTTCCGCACCGAGGCCACGCGCAAGGGTTTCAGGTACTTTCTCGAAGTCTTCAACCCCAACGTCGCCGACTGCGGCATCGAGCCAGCGCAGATCCCCCACTACGTCAACGACCATATCGCCCGCATGCTCGCCGGCATCCCGCGCGCCTCGCGCCCCGAATTTCTCAAAATCGCCTATAATGGACCCGAAACCATGGAGGCCCTGGTTTCCTATGACAGCAGTGTCGTCGTCGGCATCCTCGGCGGCGAAGCCAGCACCACCTACGACGCCTACCGCCTCATCTCGGAAGCCAAAAAACACGGCGCGCGGCTGACCCTTTTCGGTCGCCGCATCAAGGGCAGCGAAGACCCGCTATCGTTCCTCGAAGTGCTGCGCCAGGTCGCCGACGGGCATGTCGGCCCCGAGGAAGGCGTGCGCCAGTACCGCAGCCTCCTCGACGACAAGGGCATTGCCGCCGCGCGCAGCCTCGACGACGATATGATCCTGCACTCGCCGGGCCTGATCGGCAGCTAGGAGTACTGCCATGGGATTCCAATTCAGCGACGCGCACACCGACCAGTACCGCCGCGACGGCTACTGCAAGGCCGAGGGCCTCTTCAGCCCGGATGAGGTCAAAGAACTCGGTGCCGAGATGGACTGGATCATCGAAGAGTGGTGGGGGGAGGAGAGCATCGGCTGGCGCGGGCCCTGGCGCGACCACTACCTGCCCGACGGCCAGCAGCGCGAAACCCGCGCCGTATTTCTGGGCAATCCGCAATTCTACTCAGCGGCCTGGGGCCGGGTAATCTACCAGCAGAGTCTCAACAACTGCGTGCGGGCCCTGGTCGGCCCCGCCGTGCAGTGGCACCACACCATTCTGCACGGCAAGCCGCCCGAGCGCGGCACGCCCTTCCCCATGCACCAGGACTATCCCTTCTACCCCCACGACGGCCCCGACTTCGTCGACTGCCTCGTACATCTCGACGACGCGCCCTTGGAGAGCGGCTGTCTGCGCGTGGTGCCCGGCAGCCACACCCAGGGCCCGCTCGACCACATCGAAGGCGACCACACCCGCCCCTATCTGCCGCCCGACCAGTACCACCCCGACATCACCGAAACCGTGCCCGTCCCGGCCAAAGCCGGCGACGTGATCTTCTTCAGCTACTATCTCATCCACTGGTCCGACCTCAACCACAGCGACCAGTGGCGCCGCTCGGTGCGCATTGGCTTCCACAACGCGGCCATGCTGCCGGTGGGCCACGATCCGCAAACGCCCTATCACAAAGTCATGGTCGGCGGACTGAAGAAGCGAGCCGCAGAAACCAAACTGACCTACCGCTGAGATGACTGCCTGCAGCCACGGGGCCGATTCTGCCGCCGCGCCGCAGACGCGACCGCCGGCATGCTGCAAATATTGCGAACCCTGGTCGAGGGGCGGGGTATCGATCTCGCCCTCTATGCCAGAGCCGGAAGGCGGTCGGATATTGCAAAAATGACGCGGAAAAAACGGAGGCAAATGCCATGATCGTCGGTACTGGGAACCACCGCTACCAAGCCGTCCCCAGCTGGGGCGCCGAGCGTACCCTGGGCATCGCCTCCGGCGTCGCCACCGACTCGCAGGACCGCGTCTATGTCGTCGACCGCGAGCCCAACCCCGCCATCGTCGTCTACGACCGCGACGGGCATTTCATCGCGGCCTGGGGTCAGGACATCCTCGCGCTGCCGCACGAAATATGGATCGACGCGGCAGACCGAGTATACATCGCCGATTGCGGCGATCACACTCTGCGCATCTTCAGCGCCGGCGGCGAGCTGCTGCAGACCATCGGCGCGCCCCATGCAAAGGGCAGCGACGGCCAGCCCTTCAACCAGCCGACCCGCGTCGTCCGCCACCCCTCCGGCGAACTGATGGTCTCCGACGGCTACGGCCAGTGCTATCTGCACCGCCTGTCCGCCGACGGCGAGTTGCTGCAGACTTGGGGCGGCCCCGGCTCCGGCCCCGGACAATACACCCTCCCCCACAATATCTTCGCCGCCCCCGATGGCCGCCTGCTCGCCGTCGACCGCGAGCCCAACAACCGCATCCAGATCCTGGCACCCGATGGTACTTTTATAGAGGAATGGAAGGGCCGCCCCACGCCCTGCGGGATCTTCATCGACGCGGAAGGCATCGTCTACTTGGCCGAGGGCGGCGGCGTCAGCGTGCTTACGCTCGAGGGCCGACTGCTGACGCAGTGGGTGGTCCAGGGCGGCCCCAGCAACCGGCCCCACGGCGCGCACGGAATCTGGGTCGATCGCCACGGCGATATCTACGTCGGCGAGGTCGGCGTCGAAAACCTCATCCACAAGTTTCAGCGCGTCTAAACGCCCGCCGCGAAAATCTGCTCCCACTCATCGACATCGGCGGTAACTTGGGCCGGGTCGTTCTGGCTCCGCGCGATAAAACCCGGCACGCTCTCGCGCCCGGTCGGCAACCCCAGCTGGCAATAGCGCGTATCCACGCTCCAGCGCACCGTATCCGATCTATTGGGCGTACTCCGGTGTACCAACCGCTCGCTCGTTAGCAACGCGTCCCCCACCGCCACCTCCGCAGTGTAGACCTCGCCCTCGGGCAACTCGTCCCTGGCGATCCCCCGGCTCCCCTTGTGCCCCGGCGTCGTCTCGCGATGGTTGTGTGCAATCAGGTCTAGCAGATGCGACCCGCCAATCACCTGCATGCAGCCATTCTCCGCCGTGGCATCAACCAGCGGGATCCAGGCGTTGACCACCAGCGTGTCCCCGGCCTCTTCCGGCTTGAGATAGGCCAGGTCTTGGTGCCAGGGTATATTGGTAATCTCCTGATTGGGCATCTTCGCGCGATAATTGTACTGTGGATGCGCGTAGATCTCCCCCCCGATCAATGCCTCGACCACATCCAGCAACGCCGGCGCCGTCCGCAGTGCAAACATCCCCGCCGTCCGCGGCTTCTGCTCGCTGAAATAGCGCGACCATATCCAGTCCGCCTCTGCGCACGCTCCCGATACCAGCGCCAGCCGCGTGGCGAAGGGTGCGTCCTCGTGCGCGTCATCAGCCGCGAGTACCCCTTCGGCAATGGCCGCCTGCACACCGGCTTCTACTCCCGCCGCCAATTCGTCGATCAACGGCTGGATATGCTCCTGCGGCAAGAGGCCGTGCAGCGTCAGATAGCCATCTCGATGAAACGCCTCGATTTGCTCCTGAGTCAAAGCAGCCATCTCCACTCTCCTCTGCTCTCTTCTATAGCGTGGATTTCTGTAGTACCGGAGGGCGATTCGAGGGTTTCATCTTCGCTCATTCTCGCTAGACCACATGCCCACCTTGCGCCCACCCACCCACATTCCCTAAAATATCTGTAAAATCATGCCGACACACTACACCGAAAACTTCGCCACCGACTCCGGCGGCTGGTGGGGCTGGGAAAGCAACTCCGCCGGCCCCCGCGCCCTCGAGCACGCTCCCGGCACTCTCACCTCGCGCAGCCCCTGGTGGATCGACTACAACCACGCCCCGCCCGGCGCCGGCTACCTCCACATGCTGTTCTGCACCTTCACCCGCGGCCAGCTCGGCGAATACTACCGCGAAGTCGGCGGCCCCCACCGCCTGCTCGACGGCCGCTATCCCACCAACTACACCGACGCTCGCCTCACCGTCCGCCTCAAGGGCGAGCTCTACGCCCGCGGGGCCGAGCCGGTGCTATTGATCCAGGCCTGCATCGATGAGACGACCTCGGCCTGGGTCCTCACCGGCCAGCCCCTGCAAATCACCCCGGACTGGTCCGAGCAAACCATCATCTGCACCCCGGATCCGGCGCAGTGGACCCCGATGGGCTCGCGCCACGACCGCCAGGACTGCTACGGCACCCTGCCCCTGGAGCAGGTCCTTGCCAACGTCAATGTCGATATCATGCTCATCCTCTTTCCCCTCGACATCGCGCCGATGGGCCCGCTCGATGGCGATCCGGATATATTGCGCCCGGAAAAGGACTATCCCGTCTGGCGCGGCCGCCTACCCGAAGGCTACATAACCCTCGACCGCATCGACATCGATTTTCCATAAGCCATGTGGGACATCCCCCCCACCGGCCCCATCATTGCCCCGGGCGCGCTGCATCCTTTTCACGCCGCTACGCGGGCCGGCGCCGCCCACGTAGTCCCCATCGACGACCTGTACCACCTCGTCTACTGGGGCACCGACCCCGACGGCCAGCACCACATCCTCCACGCCACCAGTGCCCCAGACGCGCCCAACGACTGGACACCCACCAAAGACCCTCTGCTCAGCGCCCAGCCCGAAAATCCCTACAACAGCCGCGGCCCCAGCTTCCCCTTCCTGCTCCCGGTCAGCGCCGACTACTGGCTGCTTTACTACTGCGGCTGGGGCGACCCCCGGCCCGACGGCAAGCTGCCCAACACCACCGGCGTTGCTCTCTCTTCAGACAGCGGCCAGACGTGGCGCTACCACGACGGCCAACTCCCGCGCGACCACCCCTGCGACCGGGAAGGCACCGGCAGCGTCTGGGTCCTCTACGAAGACGGGCGCTTCCGCCTCTACTACACCGCTATCGGCCACTACTTCCCCCGGCCCGACGGCGCGCAAACCGGCCACGGCGACACCATCCCCCAGATCGGCATCGCCTACGCCGAATCGGACGACGGCCTGCACTGGGCAAAACCCCGCGCCGACTGGATCGTCAAACCTCGCGGTTTCGCCGTCGAGCCCTACGAATATATCTGCTCCAAGCCCTGTATCGTCAAAGACGGCGCAACCTACACCATGTGGGTCAATACCTTCGGTACGGCCTACCGGGTACACCGGCTGCACAGCCTCGACGGCCTCCACTGGCAATGGACCGCGCGGCTCGGTCCCGACGGCGAATTGGGCACCGGTCCACAAAGCGCCTTCGACGACCAGCAGCGCTGCTATCCGACGATAGTCCACCACCAAGACCATTACCGCTGCTGGTACACCGGCAATGGCTTCGGCACCACGGGCATAGGCTACGCGACCCAGCCTGCCACTTCTTAATACCCCCGCACCAAAGGTATCGGCATCTAGGTCTAAAAGGCCATGCCGCGCTGATGTCCATCGCTGCCAGCGGCGTATTGTACGCCGGCTTGCGCAGAGAGGCGAAGACGAGAGAAAACCTGGCGCGTGTCGCTTAAAAACAGCGGCGCCCGCGGCAACGACCAGCCGTTGCGCCAGTATGTCGTCGCGACGGCTGGCTGCACGACATCCCCTAATCGGCTTCGCTGGCAGCAAAGGCCACCGTCGAATAATCCTCCGGCACGTGGATGCCCTCCCCCATCGGGTAGGGCGTCCACGTAGTCGCAAAGCACTGCAAGCGCTGGTCTACGAGCTGGTGCCGCAACAGCCCGATGCGCCAGACGTCGCCATCTTGCGGCGGAAGCGGCCCATCGGCCAGGTGCGCCAACCCCGCCCACGGCAGCGCCATCTCCACCCGCCAGCCGCGGTCGATCTCATGGCGCTGGTCGAGTGTGCCGTCGATCTGCACCGCCGTCTCGAGCCCGGGCAAGGTCCAATCGAAAAACGCCCAGCGCATCCCGCGCCAGTGATGCGGCCCTCCATCGCCGCCCAGCACCGCCGGCTTTTGGTCTGCCAGGTCGAAATCCGCCACGTCGTAGCGACCTCCACGCGCATAGGCATCCTTCCAGATATAAAACATCTCGTCGCGCCGCCCCGTCGGCATCACCGCCAATGTGTAGTAGGCGCCTTTACAGGCAATGCAAAGCCCGGCCGCATTGTCCTGCCACTGCATCCCCTGCCGTTGCTCCCCCCGGCTCCACACGTCGCGCTCCTCCAACCAGAATGCGGCGTAGAGACAGTCGTCGTCCCACAACAGCGCTGCCCGCGTGTCCAAAAACGCCAGCTTGCCGCTCTCTGCAAAGCGCGGCGTCTGGGGCGCGCTGGCCCAAGCCGCCTTGTCGAGATCTCCGTCTATGTCGACCGTGCCGCGATAACAGGTGTAGTTCATATGGCGACCACCTCTTCGCTAAAATGGATATAGGTAAAGCGATCGGGAATGTGCGAATCGTAATAGCCGTGGCTATTCCACGCCCAGCCGGGGCAGACCTTGCGCCCGCCCTCCTCGAGCCACTGAAAGCGCGAGATATCCATCCGCCACACATCGCCCTCCTTCGCCGGCAGCGCCCGCCCGTCGGCCAGATGCCGCAAGCCCTGCCACGGAAAGGCAATTTCCGCTGTCCATCCCTTATCGACATCACTGCTGTCGTTGATCGTGCCCTGCAGGTCTACCGCCCACTGCAAGCCCGGCATATCCCAATTGCGAAAGCACCAGCGCCGCCCGCGCGGATGCTTGAAACCCGTGCCCGGTCCCCCGAGCGTATCGATGATGCCCTCGCCCAACAAATCGAACTCCGGCAGATCCGCGTATCGCTGATAGGCCTCCTGCCAGATATAAAACCGCTCCATAATCGTGCCCAGCGCATTCAACTCGAATTCGAAATACGCATCCTTCCCCGCGATAAAGACCTCGACATCATTCTCCTGACATATCATGCAATCCCGCTCCGTCTGCTCCGCACGAATATCCGGCTCCTCCAACCAAAACCCCACATACAGATAGTCATCATCCCACAACATCGCCGCCCGCGTATCGAACAAAGCCGGCCGCCCCTTCTCCTCCAAATCCTCAAACCGCGGCGACTTCGGCACTTGCAACCAGGACGCCTCGTTCAATTTCCCATCCACCACAATAGGTCCGGCGGCCCTATAGCATGTATAGTGCGCCAGATCTTGCTGNTCATAACCATAGTGCTCGTCCATTCTTCCCTCCTTTATACAACTGGGGTTGCCAAGGGTAGGTCCCGCGACCTGCCCGCCCAAACACCCGATCCCTTCAATGCGCTACCTGCACCACCCCCACNCGCTGCTCTACCCCCACATCCGCCTCCACCCGCACCTGATACATATACAACCCCGGCGCCACCACCCTCCCCGCCACATCCGTCCCCCGCCACAAGCGCACAAACCGCCCATGCCGATCCTCACTCATCCCCTCGACCACCAACCGCCCGCCCAAATCGCAAATCTGAAAAAACACCGGCGCCGGTCGCGTCAACTTGAGCAGATTGTACGCCACCGCAAAAAAATCGTTGATCCCATCGCCATTGGGCGTGATCACCGCGCGCTCCACCCGCAGCGCATCGACCAGCCCTAGATCCCCCTGCTTGAGCCGCACCACCAGTTCGCCGCCGACCGAAAAGGGATCCACATCGCCCGGACTCGCCGTCTGGTAGACCCGCTCGACCCCATTGCCTTCCGGCCGCAGATCCAGCACCCGCACCTCAAAGGCCGTGCCGTCGCGCACTACCGCGGCGTGAAAGATCACCTGGATAAAGGTGCCCGCCTGCAGCACCCGCTCCCAGATATCGACGGTAAAGCCCTCGCCCTCCTGATAGGTCGCGGTAAAAACCGCCGCCTCGTCGTCGACCAGCACCCGCTCCACTCGCTCCACGGCCGCCGGCGTTCGCACCTGTAGATAGCGAAAGCCCGTATCGCCACGGCCGGGATTGAGCTGGACCTCCAGCGACAGCGTAAATTCGGTCTCGACCCCGGCATCGACCACTAGCGGGCTGATCTCGCCCTGCAACCGATCGACCAGCGGTTGGTCCACGTACTCAAAGAGCAGGTTTTCGACCCGGGTGCCCGGCTCGGCCATCACTAGGCGGAACTGTATGTAACGCCGGGGCGCCGGCGATAGCACCAGCCCATCGGCCACCGTCTGCCATGGACTCCACTCGGGATTGGACCGGATCGGGCCGCGTTCGAGCCGGGCGGCGCCGGCAAAATCGAGGGGATCGAAGCGCTCGTATTCGCGCCGCGAGACGCGCTCGAACTCATCGCCGCGCTGCAGAAAGTAGTGCAAGGGCTCCTCGTCGGGGCCGGTGCGGGTCTGGACGGTGACGGGCAAGTCGTCGATCGAGCCGCCCTCGTAGTTCACCTGGCCCCAAATCGGGAAACCCCCGCGGATAAAGAGCGGCCCCGACTCGACGATGCCCGTCGGCACCGTGCCCTCGGCATAGACTTCGAATTCCGCCAGCTCCCACGGCTCGCCCGTTTGCGACTGCAGGCGAATAAAGCGCACGTCGCGGCGGGGAAAGGCCGCATCGACCACCGGCTGCCGGTTGGGCCGGAAAGCGCTGAAGACCATCCCCGATACGCCGCGGTAGCGGGGAGCCTGTGGGTCGGTCGCACCCTCGCCAGAGGCGGTGCCGACCGCAAATGCCCCGAGGATTTTGCCGCTGTGTTCGCTGTCGAGCCGCGGGAAGAAGCGCAGGCGGTCGACGCGAAAAGTCGCGCCGAGGTCGATATAGAAAATCCCCCGGCGGCCGATCTCGTCATCGTCGTCCGGACCCCAGGCGGTGGCTGCATCGCCATCGGCCCAGCGCGGCAGCCCCTGGCGGGCGACGGGTTCGATCGCGGTGCCGAAGATGTTGGGCACCTCCATCTCCACCAGCACTGCGCCCCCCCGCTCGGCCAGGCCAGCCGTCAAATTCGCCCCCGGCTCGGCCATCCAGGTCCACACCGATTCGTCCGACACCGCCGCGAACTGCGTCGAAGCCACCACCTTCTTCCAGGGGCGGGCATTGGCATAGCTGCCGCCGCCCACCACCAGCGTGTCGAGCGCCTCGGCCGCCGGCACCCACAACATGATCAACAGGATCCACCTCATTCCACCAACTCCACATCCACCTCGCGCTCCCGCAGCGCCGGCACTTGCTCGGTGACCGCCGCCGAACTGAGCGGATTGCCCGACAGCGCCACAAACCCCAGTCGCTCGAGCTCAAACAAGGGCGACAGGTCTTCAATCAGATTCAGGCTCGCGCCAATCCGCCGCAGTGCCGTCGCCCCGGCCAGAGGCGTTAGGTCGCGGACCCGGTTGGCGGTGAAATCGAGATTGCGCAGCGTGATACGCCCCGCCAGAGGAGTCAGGTCACGCACCCGATTATTGCGAAAACTCACGGTGTTCAATACCCGGAAAGGGGCCAGCGCCGAGATATCATCGATCTGATTGTCGGAAAAGTCGAACTGCGTCAGCGTCGCGAACTTGCCCGTCGGGCTCGAGCCTTTGATCGCCAGGGGCGACAGATCCGAAATCCGATTGGAACTCAGGTCGAGCGTGCGCAGGAAGGAATGCGCCGCCAGCGCCGCCAGATCCGAGACCTGATTGTGGGATAGGTCGAGGGTGTTGAGACGAGCAAACGGCTCCAGAGCGGAGATATCTTCGATCTGGTTGCGCGACAGATCCAGCGCCCTGAGTTCGTGTACGGCCAGGTTGCGCAGGGCGGAGATGTCGGTCAGGAGATTGCCGGCCATATCCAGATGACGCAGGCGGCGGAACACATACAGCGGCGACAGATCCACGACCAGATTGTCCGAAGCGGTAAATTCCCGCATTTTCAGCAACCGCCGCAGCGGGCTCAGATCGCGCACCTGGTTGCGGTCGATCTCCAACCGCGTCAGCGCCGTCAATTCGCCCAGCGGCGAAACATCGCGGATGCGATTGCCCTGCAGCTGCAGCAGCCGCAAGTCCGGCATGCCGACTAGCGGGGTGACATCCTCGACCCCGAGGTCGTTGAGCACCAGCGTCTGCAAGTTGTCCAATCCCGCCAGCGGGCTGATATCCGCGACCGGCACATTACTGACCTCGAGCGTGCGCAACCGGGCCAATACCGTCAGCGGACCCAGGTCGCGCACCTGGCTATCGCGCAGGAAAAACGAGCGCAGGTTGCGCAGGAAATTGACCCCGCGCAGATCGGTGACGCGGTGGTCGGCATCAATCGTCAACGAAGTGATCTTGTCGAGGTCTTCGCGGGTCAGATTGCCCAGATTCTTCCGCGCCGCCCGCCGGATCACCGCCTCCAGCCGCAGATCGGGAATAAAGATCTGTCCCGCGGCGCTGTAGAGCGTCACCTGCACCCCCCGCCGCACCAGCTCCGGCAGGTGTTGCTCCAGCGCGATGGCGGCCAGCGGGTTGCCCGACAGCTCGACCGCCTGCAATTGCCGCAGACCCACCAGCGCCGAGATATCGCGGATGCGATTGCCGTTGAGGTTGATCACCCGCAATTCCACCAAGGCGCGCAGCGACGCCACATTGCGCAACAAGTTGAAGTCGAGGTTGAGATGGGTGAGCGCGCCGAGGTCAGAGAGCGCGGTCAGGCTGAAGACCTGGTTGCCGCGCAGATCCAGCACCTGCAGCGAATCCAGCGCGCGCATGGCCTCTTCCCCGGAAACCCCGGGATCGCGCAATGGCGCGCCGGCTCCTCTGATTTCCTCGACCCTCTCAACAAGCTTGGAGCCGAAGGCGTCCCGTAATTTCGCCAGCTGTTCCGCAACGGCGGAGCTATTTTCCACTATCACTCTCTTGCCAGATTGTCGTCACTTGCTGCGCCAGCGACATGGGATCGAACGGCTTTGGAATGACACCGATCGCACCGAGATCGAGGTAGCGCTGCACTTCCGAATCCATCACTTTCGCCGTCATGAAAATAACCGGCTTGGCATCCATGCCCGGGAGTTTTCGAAGTTCCTGTAAC
Source organism: Gemmatimonadota bacterium (assembly GCA_002724215.1). GTDB lineage: Bacteria > Latescibacterota > UBA2968 > UBA8231 > UBA8231. Next base: position 38,136 of record PBOD01000034.1, read on the forward strand.
GTGTCCGGTCCATCTAATCCCGGCATCATGACATCCAATAAGATCAAATCCGGATCAAACCCAGGTGCACGATCCAATGCCTCTTGGCCACCGCTGCAAACCTCCAGCGTAAAACTGCCGACCGTCTCCAAAGCGATCTTTGCTACGGCCTGAATATCAGGTTCGTCTTCGACATATAAAATTTTATT